>JAJYUR010000023.1 GCA_021792395.1 Microcaldota archaeon | reverse complement strand
CATCTGCTGGAATGGTGCCGGTGTCGCTGAATTCTGGCTATTGCGTATAGAAATTAAGAAAGCTGGCGGGAGAATTAAGCCTGGTTTAGTTGTCCCATTGTAGATTATGCTTACTGTAGAGCCATTATATAACCCTGTCTCGGTAAAAGTAGTATTACAAAACGTTGAATTGGAAAATACGATGGTTTTACTGTATCCTGCTGACAAATATCCGGATGAGGGGGAAGGAGTATAGGTAGTAATGCAATCCAAGCTTGAAGAGGAGTTATGCACCGTTGGGACTAAATAAGAGTAATTGCCTAGTGCTGTAGTGAAATTTATTTTCGAAGTTATGGAATGTTTATTTATGCTGTCGTACGTTACCGACCAATTATAATTCAGCGGAAGCCCTTGCTCCTTGAAATAAGTGGTCACAAAAGTTGCATTAATAATGTTTGTTGGCATTATTCCGTTTGGTGGATAGGCACGAGTACGAATATAATAAATGGTAGGAAAATTATAAGACTGACCGTTATATGACCACCCTAACGCCAAATAATCGGTTTCTGATGTTACTGAAGTATCTGAATATAATATTCCTTCATTATAAAGCCAATTGACAATCGTTCCATCGTTCCATACTCCGAAAATTTGAACACCCTTGTTTGCTATCGATTTCGTTGCTAACTTATTGTTATTATTGTATATTATATCACTACCTTGGATTCCAAGGAGATGCATGTTGCTATTCCCAGAATAACGATTTAGCTGAAAATCTGCCTCAGCATTGGGATAAATAGTAGAAGATAAATTTATACCCCATTCTACAATCATTGAACTCGTTTCTTCTATGCTTGGATTATAAACTGCCATGGTGGTACCACCACTTGGCTCTGCTATAAAACCGTTATTTACTTCATAATTTGAACCGCTTGGAACTGTCCACCCGGCTGGCAAGCTTGTTCCTGCAAAGTTCCAATAATTAGTGAATACATCAGCGCCGTTATCGTATTCTGCATATGTAGGGGAAAGCTGCGGTGCTTCACCAGTGGTTTTGTTGTTGAAATCATTGGAATAAGAAATAAGCGTCTGATTAAATATCATATCTATCGTGATGCCGCTTTTCGGAGCGATTCCTCCAATCTTAAGCCAATACACTGTATCATTTGAAGTGTTTGAATTACCGGATTCGAGCCATGAAGGTATGACGGTTCCATTCTGATATGTAAACATTATGTTTGTCAACCCGGAATTTTCGTACTTGGAGTATCTTGACGAGTTTATGCTGAGCATCTGCTGAAACGGCTGAGGGGTTGCTATTGACTGGTTGTTATAGATCGAAATAGGCATTATAACTGGTTTTTTATAGGCAGGAGTGTCATTTGAAAAGTCAACAGTAAAGTTTGACCCTGCCCCTATGTGCGAGCTTGAAATGTTCGGTGTAAAACCGGAGTTATAGTCTACAGAAGGGTAGATTTCAAAGCTGTAATTCCCGCCATAGGGGGTGGTAAACTTCATTGTGCCTGATTTGGATGACTGATTCTGACCATTTAGATTTACCTTCCAAACGTAGCCTGAAGGAAGGTTTACTTCCTTGAAATATGTATGGCATATGCTGCTGAAGACTATCGATTTCGTTGAACCTGAAACTACACTTCCGCTTACAGGCGATGGAACGAAACTGCACTGCGACTCATTTTTAGCCTGTATAGAAAACGCGAAGGAAGAAAGAACGGAATCATTGAATGTTATGCTACTTTCAGTAGAGAAGTTCTTTATGCTGTCGTACGTTACACTCCAATTATAGTTCAAAGGCAAGCCGGTCTCACTGAAAGTTGTTATGCAGTAAGAAACCGAAAAGCTTATTTTAAGGCTTGACCCCGCAGCAATATTGCCGCTTGCAGGCACCGGAGCATACGTGCAGCCGGCTACGGTTATTGCGGGAACGGTGAAGTTGTACAGCCCTTTTGAAGTATTAAACAGGATATGGGTATCGGTAGATGCATTAAGTTCATCGGCAAAAGTCACGTTCCACTTGGTACTGCTGGGCAAGCCGGTCTCAGTGAAATTGGAAACGCAATATTCTTCGGTAAACTTCACCGGTGTATAGGAACCAGCCTGGGCATAGCCTTTCGATTCGTTCGGAACAAAGTAGCAGTTGTGGTATTCCAATGCTGATATAGAGAAAGAATAATTGCCTTTGAGGATGTTGAAACTTATTTCGGATGAAACTGATGAATTCGTAACGTTATCGTACTTAACGTACCAATTGACGTTAGAAGGCAGACCGGTCTCTACGAACTCAGAATAGCAATTATCAGAAAAGCCTATTGTGGCGCTTGAACCTGCAAGCAGATAACCGCTGCTTTGATTCGGAGTAAGATAGCAGTTTGCCGATACCTGTATCTTAGGGACTGAAAAGGAGAAATTACCGTAAATCGAATCCACGTACAATGAAGTGTTTGAAGAATAATTCGTTATGCCGTCGAATTTGACGTTCCACGTTATGCCTTTTGATAGACCAGTTTCATTGAATAAGGTTATACATGAAGAAGAAAAGGAAAGAAGCAAGGAAGAACCTGCCGCTATATGACCGCTGCTTGGATTCGAAGTAAAGACACAGCCGTATTCTTTTACGCTGTATGCAGTGAAGTTAAAAGTCCCTGGAATTGTTGACAGCTGCATAGAGGTCTTGTTAGAGCTGTAATTCACATTGTCATATGTCAAGCTCCATTTGCTGCCTTTTGGAAGATTACCGACTGTAAAGGTCGTATAGCACCTTGTCTGATTGAATACCGCATAAAACGTAGAGCCTGCTGCAAGATTTGAAGATCCGTTTTCCGCAACGTATAAACAATTGTCTATTGTCAGGTTTGGAACTGCGAATTTATAGATGCCAGGCTGCGTGACGAACTGAATGCTGGTTGTCGTAGAGCTAACGTTTTCATTGTCATATGTCAAGTTCCATTTGCTGCCCGGCGGCAGACCGTTTTCATAGAATACCGTAGTGCATCCTCCGCCATAACTTACGGCTATGCTGGATCCGGCTATTGCAGTCCCGCTTGATGGATTTGGACGGTATGAGCAGCTTGAATTGCCGATAAACGGCAAACTATAAGGGTATGTGCCGTTTATTGACGGGACTTTTACAACAGTGCTGTTTGATGAAACGGTGGTGCCATTATAAGTAACAAACCAATATTCATTGTTAGGCAAGCCAGTTTCCGTAAACTTAGTGGTACACCTTGCCGTAAAATGAACTGAAAATAAAGCGCCCGCAGCAGTGCTGCTAGAAGAAGGCTGCGGTTTAAATACACAATTAGACAAGTTTATCGGATAGAATTTTGCGGTGAAAATTCCGGCAGGAGTAGTTATTGTAATATTGTTAGTTGAAGGACTTTCATTTATGCCGTCAAAGGTAAGCTTCCACTGCGCTCCTGTGGGCAAGCCAGTCTCTATGAAAGTAGTGTTGCAGTTATTTTCGACAAACGAGACGCTTTTGTTTCCGCCTGCAATAAGATAACCTGAAGAAGGAGAGGGAAGGAAAGAGCAGTACGAATAATCAACGGTCTTTATGGAGAACGAAAAGTTGCCTGGAAGCGTAACGAAACTTATGTTTGAAATACTAGATGAATTTGCACTTCCGTCGTAGGTAACAGTCCAAACTGCATTGGAAGGCAGACCATTCTCTGAAAACGTTGAAAGACATTCCTTTGTGTACGATATTGCAGCAGACTCTCCTGATATTAGGTACGAAGACCTTGGCTTAGGATAGTAGAAACAACCTGAACTTGCGCCGATTATACTTGCAGTATAAGAGTGATTGCCAGGAGCGGCGTACATTATTACAGTGTCATTGCGGGAGCTGCCTGAAACTCCGTTGAAAGTCACGTTCCACTGCGTATTGCTGGGCAAACCCGTTTCGTTGAAAAACGTCTTACACGCATTCGTGTACGTTATTAAGATGGAAGAGCCGGCTATTGCAGTTCCGTTTGCAGAGCTCATGTTTATGTGGCAGCCCTGCTCTGAGATGCTGTTCGGTCTTACGTAATAACTATATTTGCCGGTGGAAAATGAACTGTTGAAGATTATATCGGCAGAGGAAGAAGCTTTTAATGTGTTGTTGAAAGTCACGTTCCAATCTGTGTTACTGGGCAAACCTGTTTCGTTGAATGTAGTAAGGCAGAATTTTCCGGTGAACTTAACGTTGAGAACTGATGAAGTGTTGAGCGTTCCCTGCGTAATGTTGGAAACGTAAAAACATCCATTACTTTCCGCCGTGAAGATCTCAAAATTGTATGTTCCTATTGGGGTTAAGAATGAAATTTGATTCGAATAGGAAGAGGCATTTATGCCGTCGAAATAAACTTTCCATTGCGTGTTACTAGGCAAACCCGTTTCCTTAAAGTAAGTGACGCAGTCGTTTTCAAAAACTATTGAAAGGTTGTCACCAGGCGTTATATAACCTGAGGAAGGCTGCGGATCATATGCGCATGAGCCGCTTATGGGGACGCTTTCCACGCTATAAGGATTAGCGGACGAATTTGAAGAGTTGACTATTATCCTGTTTGTTGAAGAGGAATACAGGTTATAGTAATAGACCATGTGCGCATCAGGTAAATTATAATCAAAGTAATCCGGATAAGAGTCGTTAACTTCCCATTTTGTGCCGCTCGGCAAGCCAGTCTCCGTGAAAATTGTTTTGCATGCCGCAGTAAAATGCACTATAAAAGAAGAACCTGCCATTATCCCGCTATTATAACCTGCGGAGAAGACACATCCGCCAATCTTTATAGGGGTTATGTACAGCGAATAATTCCCAGGCTTTGTGCCAATTAAAGTATAATTCTTTACGGAGAAATTAGTAATGTTGCCAATCGATACGCTCCAGTTTGTATTTTCAGGCAAGCCTGTCTCGGTTATGTTAGACGTGCATGAAACAGCGGAGAAGTAAACGCTTGCATTGCTGCCTGATACAAGGTTTCCACTTGAATTCAACGAATCGAAAAGGCAGCCCCTGCCCGCAGTGTTCTGTATCTTATACGAGTAATTGCCCGGAAAGTTTAATATGGACAGATTATTTTTATTGCCGGAAACCTCCATTCCGTCGTACGTTGCCGACCAGTACACTCCTCTGTACAATCCTTTTTCATAAAACGTTGATACGCATTTTTCAACGTAGTTTGCGGTTACCACCGTGCCTGCAGTGTTGCTTCCGCTTACAGGCTGCGGTATAAAGTAACAATTTCCTCCCGCACTTACGTTGCCTATAAAATACGGGAACGTGCCGTATCCTGTTTTTATCGCTATCAACGTGCCTATGGAGGAATTCAGTTTCCCGCTGTAGTTTACCTGCCACAAACTGTTCACCGGCAAGCCTTTCTCATAAAAATCCGTGTAGCATAAGCTGTTGAAGCCTATATTAACAAGAGACCCTGCTTTTACCGTTCCACCGGATTCGTTCGGTGAAAAAACGCATGTTCCAAGAGTGATCTTTTCAGCTGAAAACGTGTAATTTCCTGGAAAACTACTGAAAGATATGGAGCTTGTCTGAGAATCCGACGTGCTGCCGTTGAATATTACCTGCCATGATGTGCCTGACGGCAAGCCCGTCTCTACAAAAACCGTATCACAGGTGGTAAGGTTAAACGTCACGTGCACGTCATTGCCCACTGCTGTTGATCCTGACGTAGCATTCGGAACATAGTTGCAACCGTTATAGCTGGTCTGAGGTATCTGATAATAATACTTGCCCTGCGGAAGAAGAAATGACACGTTTGGAGTTATGGAATGCTTCGTTACCGCCGCAAAAGTAACCGTCCAGTTGGCTCCCACCGGCAAACCGGGATCTATGAAATTCGTTATGCAGCTGTCTGTAAACGATACTAGCTCATTTGAGCCTGCGGTTATCGTTCCGGAAGAAGATGAAGGAATGTAATAACATCCTTTGCTGATGGGCAGTGAAGATATCGAAAATGCATAGGAGCCGTTTATCGTATTGAAGGCTATGCTTGTAATCGTTGAAGATTTTGTAACGTTGTCAAACGTTACGTTCCAATTTGTGTTGCTGGGCAGACCTGTTTCTGTGAACTCCGTACCGCACTCTCCAGAGAAATATATACTTTGCAGATTTCCAGCCAATATGCTCCCATTTTCCGGATTTGGCGTGAAAGTGCAGTTGCCTATCCTTATCGTTGATACGTTGTAGGAAAAGGTCTTTCCCTTGTAGTAGGGGAACTCTATAGAAGAGTTAAACGCACCGTCCCTTGTCTGATTGTCGTAATCGACGGACCAGCTGACACCTGAAGGCAGACCGCTGGAAACAAACACGGTATGGCACGTCTGTGAGAAAGATATGGAAATGGAAGAACCAGCCGTTAAATTTCCAGTTGAAGGATTGGGAGAGTATATGCATCCGCCCTGCGTCGAATTTGGAATCGAAAAGACGGAGAAGATGTCAGCGGTATTGAATTTTATCACGTTTGCCGTAGACTGCAGCGTTTTATTGTCATACTTTACGCTCCAGCCCACTCCTGCGGGAAGATTCTTTTCAGAAAAAGCGGTCGTGCAGCTTGCTGAGAATAGAACTGAAATCGAAGAGCCTGCGGTAATGGGATTAGTGGAATTTACAGAAGGGGTGAAAGTGCAGTTTCCAATGATTATGCTTGCTATGCTCAGATCGCTTAGAGTGTAATTCGTGCCTATGCTCAAAGAGGGAGAGGATGAATACGCATTTTTATTGTCGTATGTAGCATTCCATCTTGTGCCCGCAGGTAACCCCTCCTCACTAACGGTCGTATTGCATGAAGAATTGAATGTTATAAGAACATTCTGACCTGCAGTGGCATTTCCACTCTCTGGATTAGGAGTGAAAATGCAATTGTTCTTTTCAACCGTTGAAACGTTGAATACCGGTACAAGGAAAGCGTTGTTTACCGGGATGAAAACCATCTGTATCGAATTTGAAGTATTTGTAATGTTGTCGTATTTTATTGTCCAATTATAACCAGACGGCAAGCCGGTTTCCAAAAACGTCACCTTGTTTGATTTGGAGCTGCATGTTGTAAAGAATATTATAAACTTGGAAGAGCCTGCACTTGCATATCCGGACTGCGGATACGGATAGTAAGGGCAGCCCTTATATGCGGAATCGGACACCGAAAAAGGATAATCCCCGTATGACGATGCAAAGAAAGTTGAATTCATGCTTACATTCCTTGAGACATTGTCATAGGTTACCGTCCAGTTTACGTGGTTAGGCAAACCGTATTGGCTAAATGTAGTATTGCACACTGCGGAAAACGAAACGTAAAGCGAAGAGCCTGCGGCTATCGTCCCTGATTGAGGGTTAGGTGAAAACGTGCAACCGCCTAAGAAAACTTTGTTGATTTTGAACGAGAATGTTTTCAGAAAAGAGGAATAATTCAGATAATTGGCATTTGAATAGAACACCCCTGAAGGAAGTGAAATTGACCAAATTGTGTTGATGGGCAGACCCGATTCGTAAAAAATGGTGTATTTTGGTATAGGGATAGTGCTATTTGTAGTGTTTGTAGGGGGAGTGACGCTTATGTTTTTCGGAGGCGTTATCGTTATGGGCTTCAGTCCGAATGCCTTTGCGAGATTGAAACTGAGAAAGCCGTTAATTGTGCTTAAAAAGAATAGGATAATTAGGAGTATGGACAGCACCACCATAAACGTTGTAAAGTGGATTTTATAGCTTTTCTTGCCAGCTGGCATAGTAGATTTCATAAGAGCGATTGTATTATTACATATTATACTTATCCATATATATTATTAATGCCTACTCGTATAATAAATATGAAAATACTGTCTTGGAACGTAAACGGACTAAGAAGCGTCGCAAGAAAAAACGAGATACAGAAGATAATAACCCCACAGATTTACGATGCGATACTTATGCAGGAAACTAAGATTGAAGAGCCAAACGGCATAATAAAAACGGATGAATACCTGCAATACATAATGCCTTCCAGCGAGAAAAAGGGCTACAGCGGAGTGATGACGATGTGCAAGAGCAAGCCTCTCAACGTTATCTATGGCATTGAAAATGAAAAATACGACAAAGAAGGAAGGGTGATAACCGTAGAATTCAGCGACTACTTTATAATAAACGGCTATTTTCCGAATTCCAGAAGGGATTTGAGCAGGCTTGATTATAAAATGGGGTTCAACAAAGATATGCTTGCGTTTATGGAAAAGCTGAGAAAGAAAAAACCCGTAATAATCGGCGGGGATTTCAACGTGGCACACACTGA
>JAJYUR010000022.1:1853-8383 GCA_021792395.1 Microcaldota archaeon | reverse complement strand
TGCTAACAATCGCCAACTGCTCCAAAAAGGCTATATAACCGCAGTTATGCTACGAGCTAAAGCGGGGTGGGGAAGCCAGGCCTATCCCGGCGGGCTCATAACCCGCAGAACGGTGGTTCAAATCCACCCCCCGCTACTTATTTCTGATGACATAGTCTCAATATTGGGATAGCTATCTACAGACACATCTTTTAATTTATTGGTATATGAAATAAGCTAATTATTATCCATCGGTCCATACTTCTTTATTAAATTTGATTACGTTAAAATGTATCAGTCAACTCCTTTTTTTGTATGTTCGAGCAGTTCCCGTTTATCACGTTTAATTTCTGGTACGGTGAACCTGTTCCAGAAGATCTTATATAGGCCAAGCTTATCTGGAACATCTATCAAGTAAGGTATGTATGGTAACAGAAGAATTATGATGAAAATGAAACCCGCGATCATACCATTTTCTATGTCGTTCCACCACGGGATGCCATTAGTGAGGATCTCTAACAGGTTATATGGCGCAAGGAAATATGGGAGCTGCCAGCCATTTGGAGCTATTTTTAACATCCCCATTGTTCTACCCGCAACCCGTATTGTGTTGCCTGTTGGCTCATCACGCCGGAGTCGTACATTAACCTTAGGGCGTACATTTGATTGAGGCTGTTACCACCCTCTTCTTGAAGTGCCTGTTGGTATAAACCGCTGTCAGCCATAATCACTAGGCCACCAATTACAGCCACTAAGGGGTTAGTTGGCGCTGTCGCATTAACTATGCTGCCATTATTTTCAAAATATGAAAAAGCACCAGCAATGTATTGATCCTGCACAAATGCGTTATCGTATATAAAGGCGATAGCACTATTATTTACCTGCTGCACTGCAGCATAAGCTTCATAAGGCTCAGTCACATAAACTAATCTCATGTTATAAGTGTACGGATCTATCGTATCAAGATAAGTAGCAGTAGGCGAACTGAAATTAAACTCATTTAGGAGTGTTATAGCGAATACCCTTGGTTGGTTCTTAGCAATGCTTTGGACTGTTAAGGGTGGAGTATATGGCGCCCTTAACAAAGTTGCGAACACCAATATTAGAACCAGGATATACGCCATCCTCCTGTACATCTTTTTATGATCTGTAGACGCCATAGAGTAATGAATATCTTTCCTGTATGGTGTATTAATGCCGTGTCTCTTCACCGTCATATAGTGGACTGCTACTAGAGAAATCAAGAGTATCGGCACGATCGCTATATGCCATCCATAGACAGCCCCTTAATTTAATGGGTTAACCCAAAATCCGAGGCCAAGCCCGTTCCAGAGATCTGCGCCAGCGATAGCATTCCACTGAGCTATAAAATCACCACTCATACCTATACCGAAAGCGTATTCCAATAACGCCAGCATCAGCATAAAGCTTCCGATTATCCATACAAGCTTCTTGTGTTTATAAGCCGAAGTTGAAAGATTGACAAAAAAATGAACAAATAAAAGGGTTACAAATGCCTCAGCCGCCCATAGATGTATGCTTCTTAAAAATTCCCCGGCCGCAGTAGTGCTCCACCAGTATGGTCCAAATACCACCATTATCATCCCTGTTACGGCAAGTATGACAAAGATCTCTAAAAGATACACACCTATAGTAAAAAAGAAGTTGTTACCAAATGACGGTACAGTTTTTATGTATAGGAGATCCATCAGTGCCTTAATATCATCCTTAATCCCGGATCCGCCAGATGCATCTTGGGCATATATACCGGAAGACGGTTTTATACCATCGATCTTATCATCAGGAGCTTGGTTATCATTTTTATTGTAGCCGTCTGTCATCTAGGTGTTTAGTAGTATAACAGTGTTATTTATACTTTCTTTCCGCCTTTGTCAGTGATCTAGGAATGGATGGACAAAAATTCAAACAATAATATGCTTATAACTAAAAATAGTTCCTTGACGGATTGACGAACTAGATTCATGTTCCAATAAATTCAAACATTTGATTCTTGATGGTGGTGATTAAATTTCACAGAAAGTAATCGTCCAATGAGGTAATCGATATACCATCCTTTAGTGGTATTCCCGTCAATGCTGCGCACACGATAGCATTTTCCACAGAGTATCCACCAAAGTGGTTGTTAAAGATAACAAATGTAGATTTGGATCTTGAAGATAATTCCTTTATCCTTGGCACCCACTCCATTAATTCGTTATTTTTATATTTGTAAGCATATCTATCCCTGGATTTAACGGGCCTCCACCACGTTTTGCTGTCCACCCTTCCATGAAATCTTATGTATGACCCTTTATCAGATGTACAGATAGATGTGGGTGTTGGAAGACCTGGGATCTTCGGAAGATCTACATTCACATATCCTATATTCATACCCTTCATATACTCTAGGATACTTTCATCGCCCTCCCAACTTGAGTGTCTGAACTCAACGAACATCTGTGCATAGTCAGCCAGCCCGGCTGCGAGCAAACCCACATATCCGAGATTTTCAGTTGATTTCTTAAACGAATAAGGAAACTGGGCAAGGAAACCACCAAGCTTTTCATCCCTTAAAATTGGATAAATTCCATTTTTAAATCTCTTAATAGCGGCTTCACTCAACCTCCTTTGATGTGTAAATTCAGCGGGCATCTTCACTATAAAGACAAATCCCGGCGGCGCCTTCGCAGAAACTACATCAAACATTCTACTAGTAGGCATCCTGTAATAGGTCGAGTCGATTTCTACACATGAAAATTTTCTTGAATATAACGACAAATACTCTCCCGGCTTTGCAGAGTTTGGGTAAAATACCCCCTTCCATTCTCGATAACTCCAACCGGATGTACCTATCCTGATTTCCCCCATCTTGATAATGTACAGCAAACGGTCATTTTATAGTTTTCAGTGGCAAATGGCCTAACTTTCAGGTCCTTAGATATCATATCTCATTTTCATGTCTAGCCGGATCCAAAAGATACTATACCCTAACTTTAATATCTTGTAGGTATCATCTATTCTTGTAACTTCTAGAAAGTACGCCGCTTCTGAAAGTTTATCTATTCTAGATGTTTCCCTATTGAGTTTGCTCATCATTATTACATCCGATATTAGCCGGCCATTGACCAGCGTATAACTTTTAAGCGCCATAGATCCAACATCTAATACACAGTTTTAACTAAACTCCCATTACAGGCATTACAAAGTCCTTATGCGGAAGCTCAAAGTCATCTAGCATTTTAAGGCCTTCAACACAGAATATGCCAGAAATGACATAGGATTGATCCTAGCATGTTCCTTTATATTAATCCAAGGAAGTGATTCTTGACCATGGCGGCTTCGTGCCCCATTTCCATTATACTCTAGGTATGAATTCTAGGCTTTAAACGTACTGGGGGCTGTATGTAGCACTTGCTCACATATTCACGAGTCCTCTTTAACATCTTCACTGAGCCCTTCCTGTCCCTCTTTATCTGTGACTTCCTTTTAGATGATATTATCATGTGAATTGCATACTTTGCAGACTTTTATTGTGTATACTAAGCCAAGCCATTTGATATACATAAATATTTCATTTGTGATAGGACTTGCTCAAATATTTAACCCCGAACTATTTGGCAAACAGATGCCCAAATATTACGGTTAGATTTATTAAAAAACTTAATTCCCCAATTAGGTAATATATATTATTTATACCCCTTCCAGCGGTACAATGTTAATTGTTTCATCATTATGGCTTAGCCGTGGATACCTTTATAGGTAATATGTAAGAATGGGTATGCAAAGTGGCAAATGAACTGAAGAAACGGTTTTGGCCAATAGAGGTTAAGCGAAATGGCAGCAACTACTATGCCTACAAGGTGTCCAGTGTGTATGATCCTGTAAAGGGGAAGGCACGGAAGGTATCAGGAGAATATCTGTGAAAGATAACCTACAATGGGCTGGAGCCAAAGAAGAAGGCTGTCCTGAGGAGCGTATTCGAATATGACGGCGCCAGCCTTCTCTGGGACCTGATGCAGGGCAAAATTGAAGGGTTGAGGAATCATTTCCATGATTCATGGAAGGAGATAGCTGCACTGTCAATCATAAGGACCCTGAGGCCAACTCCATTAAAATATGCTGAATCCGCATGGTCAAAGCTTTACCTTTCTGAGGAAATAGACCTGCGCAAAAGCTCAGGGAAATAGGCTCCGACTGGGCATCACAAAGAGACTTCAGCTCGCTGATAAGGAAAACTCGGTGATCTTCCTTGACCTTTCGTCCATATTCTCTGAATCAGTCAACCTTAGGCTTGCGGAAAAGGGTATAACGAGGATCACCTTAATCTCAAGCAGGTCAACTTTGCCTGCTTTTCACCGGTGGTCCAGTGATGCAGCGGTCATGCCGGGATCGGTGGGGGATGTCAAGTATTTCTCTTCGGTGGTGGAGGAGTTCAACCTGGAATCATATACAATAGTCACCGACAGGGAGTTCCTTTCAATGGATAATATGAAGGAGATGAGTATTAGCTTTGTCCAGCCATTGAGGAGGAATTCAAAGCTGATAGATTATTCGATGTCAATGAATAGAAAATTCATTTACCACTTCAGGAGCATAAGGTGGGGCAAGAAGGAGGTTGATGATGGCACTTACCTTTACCTGTTTGAGGACATGAAGCTCAGAGGGGAAGAGCATTCTAACCTGATAGAAATGGCTGTCACTGGCATGGGTGTTGACATTGATAAGAATATGCTTGGCAAGATATCAGTTCTGTCATCAATGAGTGAAGATGGTGGAAAAATTTACCGGCTTTATAAGCAGAGGGAAGAAATTGAGCAAGCATTTGATGTGATGAAGGATGAGCTTGAAAATGACAAGTCATACCTTTCCGATGATTATGCGCTGAGGGGCTACTTTATATCATTTGTGTCCCTTTGCCTTTACTATGCAGCATTGAACCCGCTTAGGAAGAACGGTCTTGTTGGTGATATATCGGTTAATGAGCTGCTCTTTGAGCTGTCTAGGGTATCTTGTAAGGTATTCAAATGGCAGCGCCAGAATCAGTGAAATACCAGGGAAGGTGGAGCAGCCTGTTCAGAAATTAGGTATTGACATATTACCTAAGAAATGAGGAGTTAAGGTTAAAAAATAAAAGTTTAATATGACATCAAATCCATCTTTTCGAGGAGCTCATGGAGTTTTGTAACTGCGGCGTAAACCTCCTCTTCTTTCTTAGCGCCAGTACAAACTAACTTACCACTTGCGAACAGCAGGATAACCGTCTTAGGCGAATCCATCCTATATATCAAACCGGGGAATTGTTCTGGTTCATACATACTTTTCTCCAAGTTCACTGCGGCCTCCTCAAGCTTTATTTTACCACCTAATGAAGCAGAAGCAACTATGTTCTGGATCTCAATAACTGGCTCATTTTTTATATCTATACCGTTTTTCCTCAATTTTTGGACCACGCTCTCAACAGCTTTTTTTGCCTGAGCCTCACTCTTAGCGCCAGTGCAAACCATCTTTCCTGAGCTAAAAATTAGGGTAGCCGACTTTGGTACCTTAAGCCTGAATACTAAACCGGGAAATTGTTCCGGGTGATATTCAACATCTGGAAAGGTTCTAGTTATAAGGAGGAGGTCTATTGCTTGATCTACGCTCGCTGATGTGACAACATTTTCAATAGATATAGAAGGTGTAGTTTTTGGCATTTATCCTTCGTGATGGTATATAAAGGGGTATATATAGTCTTAGCGTTTTGATTTAGGTCTTCATTTACCAGTTCGAGGAACATTCAAGCCATTATTTGTTTAATAGGCTTAACATTATATTACATTTCAATCTGGGATTCTGATATAAACTAGATAATTGCGTTCAAGTACATCTAAACACCACCAGGATTACGTGAAAATCAAGGTCGCTCCGATAAAGCTAGGTCAAAGCTCATCAGAGGTTCTGAGCTTAGATCAGTGGGAGAATTTTTCATAGAACTTGATCAATGCTTGCGTTCCATTATCGCCAAACCCTTGTGCTACAAGAGCATTGTAAAGCTGCAACAGTAATGATGTGCCCATCATAGGCATATTCAGTTCGTTTGCGACATCCATCACATATTTGAGATCCTTCCTCAAATGTATAGCTCTAAATCCAGGCGTGATATCATTTTTAATCATCTTAGGTAGATAATACTGTACTGTGAATGAATTAGCTGCCCCTGTAGATAATACCCTGTATAATGCGTCTAGGTCAGTATCCGTTCTTCTAGCTAATGCCAAGGCTTCGGAAACACCCAACATATCCATACCGATTACTATTTGGTTAAGGAGCTTTACCATCTGCCCAGTCCCAGTTTCACCTGTATATACTATGTTTTTACCCATGGCTTCAAGAACTGGCACAACTCTTCTGAACACTTCGGGTTTTCCACCGGCCATAATGGTAAGGGTGCCATCTCTTGCGCCTTTGTCCCCACCCGTGACAGGAGCGTCAATAAAATCTATCTCCATCTTCCTTAACCTCTTGGCAAAATCTATAGCATATCGCGGCGAGTTTGTACTCATGCCTATCAC
>JAJYUR010000022.1:0-1753 GCA_021792395.1 Microcaldota archaeon | reverse complement strand
TAGATAGTATGGTTATCACTGGATTATAGCCCAAAAAGGCGGCAAAAAGTGCTCCTGTAGGAGGAATTCCTGCAAAATATTGAGATACCGACTGTGGCAATCCTAGGTTGGTTAGTGCCGAAAGCAATGAAGCTGGCAGACTGCCAGCTAGCCAAATTATTATTATCGCAAAGAACATGCCCAAGCTCGCTGTCATTCCGGTGTTTTGAAGCGTAGACCTCATGCCTGATGCCGCGCCCCTTTGTTCAGGTGGAACCGAATTCATTATAGACGCCGTGTTTGGAGACGCAAACATCCCGCTTCCAACACCCATGAAAAAGAGTATAACACCAAATTCCCAATAGACAAAATCATATGGGAGCAAAGAAAGTGCTATGAATGAAGCCGCCGTTATCAACATGCCGGTTGTAGAAAGCAACCTCGCGCCGTGAGTATCAGAGAGCCAGCCGCTGATCGGGCCCATAACTATAAACCCAGCCATCATGGGTATCATGAATATACCGGCCCAGAAAGGTGCACTTTGATATGAATATCCGTGAAGTGGAAGCCAAATGCCTTGTAATAATATGATTAACATTATCTGAACACCGCCCCTGCCTATTGCTCCAAGGAAGCCCGCAAGGTTTGCTGCAGAAAATATCCTTCTCCCGAATAATTCCAATCTAAACATGGGCTCCTTTATATGAACTTCGATAATCGGGAACGCAATTAGCAGAGCCGCCCCAAGCCCTAAGCTAATGATCACTCAAGGATCCCCCCACCCCATGATGGATCCACTATATGGGATAAGACCGTAGGTTATCGCTATAAGAAGTAATGTTAGTCCGCCCGCAAACGTTAGGTTTCCGCTGTAGTCTATCTTAGCCTTTTTGGGTTTTACTATTTCCTTCAATTTTAGATATGACCAGACAGTACCGGCTAGGCCTACTGGTACGCTTACAAGAAATATGTACCGCCAATTGATCACAGCCAATATTCCACCTAGGATCAGCCCTATCAAGCTACCAGCAAGGGCCGCTACTTGATTTAATCCTAGGGCCCTTCCCCTCTCGGTATGAGGGAAGGCATCGGTGAGTATAGCTGCGCTATTTGAAAAAAGGAAGGCTGCACCAAGGCCCTGAATTATCCTATATGCGATTATCAAGTTAGCAGCAAAGTCCCCCTTTCCAGGGGTAAGGAACAAAAGGATCGAGCCGGCGGTAAAGATGGCGAAGCCCATATTGTACAGACGAACTCTGCCATACATATCAGAAAGCCTGCCGAACGTTACAAGCATTGTAGCAGTAACTATGCTGTACCCAAAGAGTATCCAGAGCAGATATGGGAAAGATGTCGGTAAAAGTGGATTTATAGCTATGCCTCGAAATATAGCTGGTAAAGAAATCAGAATTATTGTACTATTTATGGATGCCATCAGTACCCCGAGAGTGGTATTGGATAACGCTACCCATTTGTACTGAACCATGAACTCGCACCCAATATCCTTGTTTATTAAATATATTCTCACCTTAATGCATATCCTATTTTCATTATCATAGCTTTAGTTTCTTGATATTTTTAACATCTAGTTTTCTATTTATATCTATCGTCCATCACTTCTTTATTGTTGTATAAGTTGTGGTTGTCAATTATTGGAAGGAATGAATTTTTGATCAGTCAGCTCGTTAATTATTGAAGATCAGAATCTATCAGTTAATAATAGCTTATCAGGCTTAACATAAAATAATAATGATGGACAAACGGGCCCGGGGGG
>JAJYUR010000021.1 GCA_021792395.1 Microcaldota archaeon | reverse complement strand
TTGTTATAATCCGTTATGTTTATGCTGTTTATACGCACGTTGCTGTTGTTCAGCGGATCGAAGAAGGTTTCGCCGAGTTTTGCATGGCTCGCCGTTGTCCACGTTCCATCTATCAGCATCACCTCCCCGCTATCCACTGCAATCCTGTTGTTAAATGTATATTTGTTGCTTGTATGCCTTGCAAAAACGCTTGATACTATAGACGGGTATAACGCGTTTGCATATTTGTTATAAGACATTATGACGGTGCCTGGTCTGATGTCTTGGGCTGGCTCTGTAGTGCCGTTCGCCAGCGTTATATTTACATTTCCATACACCGAACCTCCATCGCCTCCGCCTGATATAGAAGTTGTGTGTGATGTTGTTGATGTGTGTGATGTTGTTGATGTGGAGGTTGTTGATGATGTTGTAGTCGATGTGGTTGAAGTAGTGGATGATGTTGTTGTAGATGTAGTTGTAGAGGTTGTTGTAGATGTTGAAGACGTTGTCGTAACTGTAGGTGCAGCACTGGAACTAGAAGCTGTGAGACCGCCTATGCTTATAACCTGTGTTCCTGGGCCGCATTGATTTACCCACATTACAAGGAAGTTATAATTGCCGCTTGAAAGAGATATGCTATCAGGTCCATAATTGGTCGCTCCTTCCCCTTTCCATGCTGCACCCCCAAATACATTCGACCAAGTAGTAGAACTTGTTGACTTATAATAAACCTCCATTCCGTCGTCTGTAGTTATTGCTATGCTTACCGTTTCGGCTTGAGGCAAAGTTATAGTAGTATTTGCTATGGAAAGTTGTGAATTATATGGGGATGAGCAAGCTACACCATTGTTGTTAAGATCTGATGTAACGCTTGGGAATGCGACAACAGTCATGCCCTGATAAACATCGCCCTGATAACCGCTAGTACCATAGGCATAACCAGTTGTAGCAGTAGGCCATTGGCCCTGCTGCTCTACACCATAACCGCTAGGCAATGTTGGATTGGTTTCAAACGCAGGCATTTCTTGGTTAGATGGGCCAACTGCTGCTATTACTCCAAAGTTCAACTGCGTTATTGTTGAGGTTGTTGATGTGGAGGTTGAAGTGGTGGAGGTTGATGTTGATGTTGAAGACGTCGTAGTGGACGTTGTTGAGGTTGTAGTAGATGTTGTCGATGTTGAGGTTGAAGTGGTGGAGGTTGATGTTGATGTTGAAGATGTCGTAGTGGAAGTGGATGAAGTCGTAGTGCTTGTTGTAGAGGTTGTTGTAGAAGTTGTTGACGTGGATGTCGATGTTGTTGAGGTTGAAGTGGAGGTTGAAGATGTCGTAGTGGACGTTGTTGAGGTTGTAGTAGATGTGGTTGAGGTTGTTGTTGAGGTTGTTGAAGTTGAAGTCGATGTGGTTGAGGTTGAAGTTGTAGTGGAAGATGTTGTTGTTGAGGTTGTTGTAGAAGTTGTCGATGAGGTTGTCGTTGAGGTGGTGGAGGTTGATGTAGATGTCGAAGTGACCGAAGTAGTTGTGGTTGATATGACCTTGACGAAGTTGGCTTCCAATGTTACATTTGATACCAGCGAAAGTGTAGCATTTGCAGTCGTAGATGGACTAAGCAGCGATGTCCCAAATACTGAACCTGTCCAGCTTGAAAATATATAGCCATTTGGCGCATCTGCGTATACCAAATATTTGCCTATCGGCAATACCACTGATGTTCCGTTTATGTATTTCGCCCCGTTGATTACTATGTCACCAGTGCTTGGGATGGTATTCAAGGTTATCTTGAATATGCCTCTGCTTGGCGGAGAAGCAGACTGCACAGATATTCCGGTAGATTTATACCCTGAAGTGCAGCTGGATGGGTTCTTGCATATGTCATATGATATTAGGAACGTTGCACTGGTTTGAGAGCCAAGTGCAGGCTGGACAGTTCCGGTTATATTTGCAGTACATAATATGTGCGCACCTTCGGTTGCATAACTCGGAGTGCAGGCTCCTAATGAATGTTCCGTACCTGGAACACCTATGCCGGTAGTTGTGACATTTATAGAATTAGGCGCAAAGCTTATCGGCACCCCTAGTTCATTGGTAAACGCCACTATGAAATGTATCGGGCTGCTTGGACCGCCATACTGCGTAAGAAGAGTCTGCGCGCATGGCAGCAACGGCTCTATGTTGCACGATGATGAAAGATAGCTCGATGGGGGCTTTGAGCCCGAAAGAAGGAATACGGTGCTTACGAAAAGTGCTATTATTAACAATGCCCACGAATAGGTGGAAAGCAGTTCCATTGCCGACTGTGGCTTCATACCTTGTTTGGGCATTCTCTCCTATTTATATAAAAAGACATTTATTTATTAGTTACCTATTGCATTGGAAAGATAGTCATGAACAGATTTGCAGCCCTGCTGAAACTGACGCGCATAGAACATAGCCTAATGCTAGCAATAGCAGTGGTAGCAGCTGAACTCATAACAGGCAGATTGCCTCTGCTCCCTATTTTCATATTTGCGCTTGTACCGCCCATACTTGTAAGCATGGGTTCATTTGCCATAAATGATTATTTTGACATCGATGTAGACAGGAAAAATAGGAGGAATGACAGGCCTTTGGTGAACGGCTCGCTCAGCAAGAGGGATGCAGCTATAGTAACTGCCTTGTGCTTTCTTGTAGGGATTGCCATAAGTGCTTTGATAAATATATATTCTTTCATCATCGTACTCGTTTTTGCAGTTTTCGCATATCTTTACAGCTACAAGCTCAAAGAGACCTTGCTCATTGGAAACATATATATAGCATTCACGATGGTCATACCTTTCCTTTATGGAAATTATGTAGTTTCAAATGCGCTCAACGCGAATATAATTCTAATAAGCATAGTGATATTCCTTAGCGGATTGGCACGTGAGATACATGGGATGATACGCGACTTCAAGGGCGACTTCAAGGCTAGGCAGATAAAGAGCCTTGTGTATTATGTTGGAAGAAGGATGTCGGCTTATCTTGCATTCCTTCTTTATATGGAAGCGATAGGGGTCAGCCTCTTCATGTTCTTCTTCCTGATGCCGTTTGCATTTAACCTTGTTTATCTAATCCCAATATTATTAGTTGATATAATTCTCCTTTACGTATCTGTGATGCACCTGATGAAGAAGCAGGACAAATCAAAATTCAAGCTCTACAGGAACCTAAGTTTAGGAGCCATGGCGCTTGCATTAATTACCTATCTTGTTGTGCCGTTGGTCTATTTGGGGGTTTGAGGACCATCCGGATCTACACTTTTTTTCTCAAGCAATTTTTTGCCAAGTTCGGCCCTGCCCTCCAGCGCCTTTGATACTGTTTCCAGGTCTTCTCCTTTCAGAACATGTTCCAGCATATATCTCGAATATGTTACCGAAAGCTGCGACAGGTCCATCAGTATTGCATGAAGGTCGAATATCCTGAATGTCATCTCCTTTGTAGGCCTCATTATCTCCACGCCTGCCGGAGCGTAATTGAATGCCACATTTATTATTGAAAGAAAGCTATCGAACAGCACTGTAACCGTAGCGCTTGTGCTGTATACGTCATTTACCAGCATAGGCTCTTCTATGACACCGTAACAATATATCACGCCCTTTTCCTTCATGAGCCTTTCGTTTATAAGGTCAGTCATTAGAGGTTGAAGCTTCTCCTTTTCCTTGTGCTGCATGTCAAAGTAGAACTTCACGAGCACGCCGCCCTTAGCTATCTTTTCGTCAGTTATTTGGTCAACTTCAGATTTTGCCATTTTAATACACTATTTTTTATCTTTTAAAACATTTATGAGTTCGTCCAAATCCATGATTGTTTCCTCTCCTGATGCCATATCCCTAAGCTTCGCCTTTGTATCCTTTTCCTCTGACGCGCCGACTATTACAGAATAGGGTATCTTCAGTGAATTTGCATACGAAAGCTGGTTCGAAATGCTTCTTGAAGCATTGTTTAGGTCAGTATTTATGCCGCTTGCCCTGAGTATGTTGGCTACCTTCAATGCATATGTATAGTTCTCTTTTTTAATGTATGCCACAAAGGCTTTTGCAAATGTGACCTTTGATGACTGTGAAAACTTCATCACATCCAAGAGCCTGTCTATCCCGAGCGTGCCTCCTACGGCAGGCAGCTGCTTTCCTCCATAAAGGCTTGTCAGGTTATCGTATCTGCCGCCTCCGCCTATGGACTGGCTTTCGTTCTCAACCTTGAATTCAAAAACTGTGCCAGTATAGTAGTCTAATCCCCTCATCGTTGAGAAATCGACAACCATCTCTCCCCTGATATTGTATTCCTTGAGCATTGCGAGTGTTTCCCTCAGTTCAGCTACCGCTTTTGAATCCTTTGCTATGCCTAGCGCGTAATCGAGCTTTTCATCATTCGTGCCCTTCGCGGTTATGAGCTCGTTTACCCTGCCTATCTGCTCTTCTGAAAGTCCCGCTTTGGCTAGAAGGCTTGAAACCCCGTCAATCCCTATCTTGTCGAGCTTGTCTACACTTCTCATGACCTGTATTGCCGTGTCCCTTGGCACTCCGAATGATTCCAGCACGTCGTCCACAAGCATGCGGTTGTTTATCATCACTTTGTATTTGAGTTCGAACGCATCCAAAACCTTTGAAAGGCATGCTATAGTTTCGGAATCACATTTTGATGCATCTCCACCTATTATGTCCACATCTGCCTGTGTGAATTCTCTGTATCTGAGCCTCTGGGGCTCGTCCATTCTCCATGACTGGCCTATCACATATCGCTTGAAAGGCAGTGGCATGCTTGAATGCATGACAAAATACCTTGCTAATGGGACTGTCTGATCATATCTCAGGCCGATATTTTCATCTTTAATCTCGTATATGAGCTTGGTGTCCTCGCCTATGGCATCCTTTGCCTTCAGGATATCTAGCGATTCTATGGATGGGGTCAGTATAGTAAGAAAGCCGAAGCTTTGGAATATCGATTCCGCTTTCTTTATCATCTCCGCTCTGAAGAGCGCCTCGTTTGGCATAAGGTCTCTTACCCCTCTTGGAAAAGGTATGTCAGCCATAGCATTACCATAAAAATATCTGGAGGTTCGCCAGCTTAAAGGCAACTGCTCTCCGGTTATATAAGAAGAATGCAATATTTTATTACTTTCTATGCACATCGATGTATCCATAGGAAAAGGGTAATGATGCAGCAGCATGCTGTGCACCGGAGCAGAGCATGCGTTCCGCAGTCACATGTTCTTGTCCAGCCATTTCTTGAATACCTCTTTCGGAACTGCGCCGACGTTCATGGCCTTTACCTTGCCCTTCTCGATCAAAAGAACGGTAGGTATGCTCATTATATTGTATTTTGCAGCAATCTCCTCGTTGTCGTCTGCATTGAGCTTTGCGAACTTTATCTTGCCTTGATAATCTTCGGAAACTTCGTCTAATATGGGGGAAAACATCCTGCATGGACCGCACCATTCAGCCCAGACGTCGACTATTACGGGAATATCGGATTTCAGCACTTCATCTTCAAAATTTTTGGCAGTTATGTCTATGACACTCATTTTATTCACCATTGAACAACTATTATAAATGGAATGCAATTCATAAATATTCTATTAATAAACACATTTACGGAAATACAAAATTAACAGCATATACATAATATGTGTTTTATGGGATGCTAAAAGTGCTTTGGAGATGCAATGCCACTGGACGAAAATACTGAAGGCGACGAGGCGGAGGAGCTGGGTGCAAGCGTAGCCAGGGGCGGCAGCATATTCGTATCGAGCAAGATTATAACATCGATAATAACTGCAGTTTTGCTCATATTCCTGACGCGGTTCCTTAAACCGGCGGATTACGGCACTTACACCATAGTCGTAGCTTTCTCGACCATTTTAGGCATGGGGGGCAATTTCGGCATAGGCACGGCCCTAAGGAAGAAGATACCTGAATTCAGGCATGGAAGCGAACGTGTGTTAGAAATAATTAACAATGGTTATTTCGTGGCGCTCGTGGTAGCACTGGCAATAACATTAATTGGCATAGCTGCAAGCGGGAATGTTGCGGTTGGCATATACCATAATCCCGGGATGACTGTCCCGCTTATCGTTGCATCTACGACAGTGCTGCTCACTGTGCTCTTCAACGTTACAATAGCTGCACTCGTGGGGCTTGGCAGAATAAGGGATGCCGCATTCAGCAATATAATCTATGGGGTGTCGCAGGCTGCAGTAGTCATGCTGCTGGTAATCTTAGGGTATGGCATATTGGGAGCAGTATTAGGCATAGCCATAAGCCTTGTTATAGGCTCGGCAATTTCCATAGTATATCTGGAAAGGGCCGTATTATACAGGGTGATGAAACCAAGAATTGATGGCATACGCGAACTTACAGCATTTTCCTCGCCCTTAATAGTGTCGAACATCTCCGTTGTAGGCACGACAAGCCTTGCCATAGCGGTTTTAGGCGCATTCGCAAGCGCATCGCTGGTTGGAAGCTATGGGGCGGCTTTCAAGCTAGGAAGGCTTATAGAGGTGCTCTTGACTTCGACTACATTCGTGCTCCTTCCTGCTTTCGCTTCTGCATTCAAGAACGAGCACCTTTCTAAAAGGATTGAGGGCATATTCAACAACAGCATATATTATATGCTATTGCTGCTCCTGCCACTTGTGGCTTATCTGATTTCCATAGCCAGACCTTTGACACACCTGATGTTCTCCAGTGCGTATGCCGGGGCACCGCTCTACTTTTCTGTAATAATAATAGGGTTGACCATAGGGACAATAGGCAGTTTTGCTGGCACGCTCATAATAAGCTTCGGGGATACGAAGAAGTTCATGGCGTATCAGGGCGCTGCCGTAATTGCCGAGGTTGCTGCCATGTCGGTATTAATACCTTATATAAAAGTTTTCGGCGCATTGATAGCGCTGTTCGTCGCCGGGCCGCTTATACTGGACGTGCTTTACATAAAGGCGCTTTCGACGCAGTTCTCCATAACCCAGAAGTGGAAGAGCCTTGCAAGGATAACCGTGCCTGCGGTAATGACATTCGCGGTTATGTTCCTGATATCATATGCGTTGCATTATAGCAAAATAACTATGATAGTGAACCTTGCAGCCCTTGTGCTCATTTACCCGCCGCTGGTTGCATTTTCCAGGGGCGTGAACGCGAGGAACATCAAGTTTCTTAGGATAGTTTCGAAGAGGTCAGGGAGGTTGAAGATAGTTTTGGATGTGTTGATAAGGTACACTGAGCTGTTTGCCAAAAAGGTCGAAAATGAAGCCTAAGGTTGGGGAAGAGAAAACGCTGGAATGAGCCCTTATATGCTTTCGCCATCTGCCTTGCTTATTCCGCTGGCATTGCTTTTTATTCTTTCCAGCTTTGCCAAAAACTCAGGGCCTTCGCCGGTCTTTATAGGCTTGTTGTCATCCCTCCTTAATGGCAGCTTTGCCATTTTGCATGCTTCAGTAATCTCCACGCCGTTAATGATCAGGTCTATTGCATGCTGTTCTTTTTTAGAGAGCTTGACGCTTGAAAGCATGAAGTCATCGAAGGCAGAATACGCTATTGGGGCTACTGACTTCACAATATTCGCCATGGCTACAGCATACTGCCTTGTCTCCCATTGCGCATGCGGGTCAAGCCTTAATGCCAGAAAATGGAAGGTATTGTGAAGGTTGCTTTTCCAGTACCATTCGGTATAAAAATTTACAGGTAATACCATCCTTGCAAGTTCCCTTGCCACCCCTGCATTTATCATTTCCATGTATAGCTTATATGCATCATCGGATTTTTCTTTTATCTTGCCTATAAAATCCTCGCGCATTCCTTTTGAAAGATTGCCCTCCTCTCTGCCCTGCTTGTTTGAAGTCGACTGCCCTTGCATCATCTCAATGCTCGGCAGGTAGTAATCGTCCTTCACTATCGAATATCTTGCAGAATATTCGTTTATGCTTGCAGTCCTGTGCCTTACCCACTGGCGAGCTACGAAAATTGGCATTCTTGCAATGAACTTCAATTCCACCATTTCAAATGGCGTAGTATGGTCATGCCTCAGCAGGTAGCGAATAAGCCCAGCATCGTCATGTACCGATTTAGTTCCGCTGCCATATGAGACCCTTGCTGCCTGCACTATAGAAGAATCTGAACCCATATAGTCAACAAGAGCTAGGAAGCCATGATCTAGCACTGGGATTTGCTTTCCTATCATATCGTTTGCACGGGCTACCTCTACTCTTTCCATTTTGCTTTCCGCTTTGTTTTCTGCCTTATCTTCTGATGAGGGCTTATTTCTATAAGTTTCGGAATTCGACATTTTAACACCATTTGCAATATCAGAATGCTTTTGCAGTTTCAATAGTTTTTTATAATATTTATTAGTTTGTGGATTTCAGGGTTGTTACTTTCTACGTTCTTTAACTTATTTTTTCCCTTATCGGAATGGACCATACACGACTTAACGGTAGAGGCATTCTTGCCTAAAAGAATAAAAATGTTTAAATGCATATCTAAACACGTTTCGAGTGCTTTATGCCGTTCATCGAAGGTTGATTTTCGGCAAAGCCGTTAAAAACTGCCCTGGTAGCTCAATGGCAGAGCGCCTGTCTTGTAAACTTCTTGGAAGAAGTTTAATCAGGAAATTCAGGAAAACAGGAGGTTGAGGGTTCAATTCCCTCTCAGGGCT
>JAJYUR010000009.1 GCA_021792395.1 Microcaldota archaeon | reverse complement strand
TTGTTATAATCCGTTATGTTTATGCTGTTTATACGCACGTTGCTGTTGTTCAGCGGATCGAAGAAGGTTTCGCCGAGTTTTGCATGGCTCGCCGTTGTCCACGTTCCATCTATCAGCATCACCTCCCAGCTATCCACTGCAATCCTGTTGTTAAATGTATATTTGTTGCTTGTATGCCTTGCAAAAACGCTTGATACTATAGACGGGTATAACGCGTTTGCATATTTGTTATAGGACATTATGACGGTGCCTGGCCTGATGTCTTGGGCTGGCTCTGTAGTGCCGTTCGCCAGCGTTATATTTACATTTCCATACACCGAACCTCCATCGCCTCCACCTGATATAGATGTTGATGCTACTGAAGTTGTTGTTGTTGAAGTTGTTGTACTAGGACTAAACCCGTAAGCAGCTATAGCATAGCTTGCTCCATCTTCATAGTGCCACGTTGGAGCAGTATACGAACCTGCAGAGACGTCTGTGCATGACACATAAGCAACTTCATCGGCCATATTTACGCCAAAAGTTGAAGTATAGCTGCTGTTCTTTTGATTTTGACTGCATGAAATACCAGAGCCTCCTGCATTGTTCAAAAGATAATTATTATAATACTGAAGGCATATCAGACTATTGCAGTAGGCGCCATTGAGTAAATAGTTATTATTTGTAGTTTCAGTAGTCGAACCGGTGTATGTAATGACTAACAGGCCATAATAGTTGTTCGTAGAAAATGAAGGCGTATAGTTACCAGTTCCTCCATTACCAATAGATGCATTGGCCCTAAATAGTATAGATGCAGGATAATTTTCACCTACTGCGAATGCGCCCAATACTTCATTTTCATTAGTAGTACCGCACGCAATCTCAGAGCAGGAGCTTGCAACTACATTACCTACGTCCACTGAGCTGCCAGAGTTAGATTGTGATGTCCAGTTTAAGCTGCAAGCACCTTGGGTTGATCCAACACCACAGACTAGATATGCAACGTTAGACCCGCTGCCGCCGCATCCAGTGCCACTGGCACCTGTAACAAGTAAACCGCTACCAGAAGCGTAACCTGCGCTGCAGTATAGGATCGTAGTTGATGAAGTACTAGATGATGTTGATGATGTAGAGGTTGATGTGGATGTTGATGTGGATGTTGATGTGGATGTTGATGTTGTTGTAGACGTTGATGATGTTGTAGACGTTGTTGATGTTGATGTTGTTGTAGACGTTGTTGATGTTGATGTCGATGTGGTTGAAGTTGAAGTGGAGGTTGAAGATGTCGTAGTGGAAGTAGATGAAGTTGTAGTGCTTGTTGTAGATGTTGTTGTAGACGTTGTTGATGTTGATGTCGATGTGGTTGAAGTTGAAGTGGAGGTTGAAGATGTTGAAGTCGTTGTTGTAGAGGAGGTTGTTGAAGTTGATGTTGATGTTGAGTAGAAGTTCGCCTGCTCAGTTATTGGATTGTTTAGTGTTACAGTTGTAGACGTTGCAGTGCCAGCATAGCACCCAGACCCTGAGCACGTCCAATTCTTGAAGAAGAATCCAGTGTTGGGCGTCTCTGATATTAATATAGAGGTGCTTGCATTCTCCCACTCATTTCCTGGAGAAACTGTTCCGGATGTGGATGTATTCGCAATCTCATTGAAATAGTATTGTGTGAAATAGCTGGTAGATATCGTCTGGTTTGTACAGGTCACGTTCACTGTTCCAGTAGTTGACGTGTATGTTAACCCATCTATAGTTACACTTTTGAACACGCTTCTAGTTCCAGATGAATTATAAGGTATTTTTACGAATGAGTATGGATGCGAACTTCCACATCCCCAAACGAAGGATTTCTGAAGTTGTGTATAATTGTAATTTGTGCCGGCTATGTTTATTATAGGAAGAGCGCTGTTGGACAGATATGGTTTCACATCAGAAACGTTTAATGTAACATGTACCGTTGGTATGAACCTGACCGGAACCGTTGCATTGTAACCAGCATATGACGCTTCCACTGTCACATTGCCAGTGACATCTCCCCATATTGCACTGTCCGCAACACCTGCTGTGCCTGTAGTTGTTATTGCTGGCGATATCGAATATGGAGGAGTGGCACTTGTGCCATTCGAATAATAAGCCGTGAAATTGACCGTTGCACCATGCAATGGGTATCCTAAAAGTTTTACCGTTGCGTATAACGGGTCTTTCGCATTGTTTGCTGGATTTCCAGGATTTGTAGTATTCTTTGCAGTAAGCGTTATGCTGGAGGTTGTCGATACTAATGGTTCCGCATGTGCATTGAACTTGCCAGTATATATTTCAGTTGGCGCAGTGGTTGTGCAGTTTAGGCTTGATGCAGGTTTCGCTGCGAACCCGCAGTACAATGCTTTTAGGTACAATGTGCCTGCAAGGAACTGGCCCAGCGTTGTAGTCTGTGTTATGTTTGCAATGCAGATTATTGTACCGCCTGGAAAGATGAATGAAGGTTTGCATAAATATTGCGTTGTATTTGCGCCATTTATGTTTGCGTATAATACGGGATTTGCTATAGGATAAGGCTGAGTATTGGTCAGGAATAATCCTATCTTCGTTGCATGCGTTATTGCATTGCTCCCTAAAACTATATCGTCGCAATACGCTCCGGATACGAATGAACATGACGAAGGCACTATTACATGAGGAACGACAACATACAGATATAGTAATGAAACAATTATTGCGACGAGAAGTATGGCCCAGCCATATGTGATAAGGTATTCCATTGCCGACTGGCCGCGTCTTTTAATATTGGTTGCATTCCTATCGCTGGTCATTGGCAAACCTTTATCAGTGTCATCTTAAATAATATTATATGACGTATTGAGTATTTAAACCTTTATATATGCGCCAAAATTGCATGTTTATTGCCCTAAAGCCTTATTATCCCATTATGTGGGCCGACATATATGTCATTGCATTCGTAGTTGAGGTATTTTATCTTGTTGTGGATTATTGGATTGAGCACTTCCGGGGTAAATGACATGCCCTCCAATTCGTACAGCAGTTTTACGCTATTAATCTTTTTTATTATTTCGAAACCTATGCTTGCTGCACCGTTCATGCCACTCTTGCACATGTGCATAAAAAACTCTTTTAGATGGCTTTCATTGTCTACTTTTTTTATGATTGCTATAGTCACGCTTGGAAGATTCCCGTTGTAAGCATATAAAAGGAAGTGCAGAGCATTCTGGTCATAAATGCCATCAATGCGCTGGATTTTGTCATTAAGCTGGACGGATCCGTCGTTTAGGTATTCCAGCATTTCGTCGTGCTTTTGCCTAGGAGCAACTGCATTTACCATGGATTTATTTAGGAGTATGGTTTTTTATGCGTTATTTTTTATGCAGGTTAAAAGCATTATTTATAGAACCTTTTGGTCTGCAGTGTTAGATATTTAATTCTTGCCGAATATATATATGTAAGACATGTTGTATGCATGATGCGCTGTTCCTAGAACATATGCGGTGTGGCTATATTCAATATCAACTTATACAACCCACAGGATGTCGGTTTCTATTCGGCCATAGTGATAGCCCTGCTCTTGGGATTCGTTCATGGCATAACACCAGATGAGCATACATGGCCGATAACGTTCTCTTATGCAGTAGGCAGCTACAGCACCAGGAAGGGTATGAAGGCAGGTTTCATATTCTCAAGCGGTTTTACGATACAGAGAGCAATATTATCTGAAATTGCATACTTCGCGTTGGCAGGCATATTCATGACCGCAACTGCATTCGGCATAACCTATATATTTGTAGGAATAGCCATGCTTGCCGCTGGATTATACATAAAGAACAAGAGGATATACCCGCATTGGCACTGGCTGGAGGAAAAGCTAGGATATGTATTAAGAATACATAAAAAAGGGAGCAGATCGCACCGTTTGGAAGAAGAGCATATGCTGAATCCCCTAGCTACATCCGATGCATCTTCGGAACTTAAAGCTGTGCCATCAAAACTTGCATTCCTCCATGGTATAATAGCCGGATTCGGGTTCGGTGCATTCGCACTTATAATATATACGGTATTATCGCCCGCGATGCCGAATGCGTGGGTCGGCTGGGTTCCAGGCTTCATGTTTGGGATTGGAACTATGGCGATGCAGATACTGTTCGGCGCGGGATTCGGAAGATGGCTCACAAAGGCAAAGAGGCTTACACAAAAAGGCATAGCGTTTGTGGCAAAGACAATAAGCTCTGATGTACTTTTATATGGAGGTTTGGCGTTCGCGATATCTGGCGCACTTATACTCAAATTTCCTCAAATCTTGACTTATGGGGTTATAACCCCATTGAAGATACATAATCTTCATGATTTAGGCATTGGTTTCTTCATAGTGATATTTGTAGTTATAGTAATAGGGATAATCTCATATTTCAGGGCGATAGGAACAGCAAGCAGGATTAAGGGCATGCATATTTAGCGTGCCCTTTGAGATCCTATCTTATTGAAGTCTTCTGAACTTGTCTATTTTGCTGTCGTATGATATATTTTCCAGCATTTCCTCTGCATCCCTGTCGCTGAATTTGTAGAATTCGAATAGATCTTTGCCAGTTATGTCCTCGTATTTCAGTTTTTCGAATGCATCTGAAAGAAAATCAACGCCCCTGCCCCTGCAGTGGTTTATCAACTCTTCGGATACCTTTGCAGCATCTATATCGTCGGCTATTACGCTTTCTATTGTTTTCGCTATTTCTAGCTCTGCTGGTGTGAGTTGCATGTCAAGCAACGTTTCAAGCCTTTCGGATCTGTTTTTGAAGGCCGTCGGCATTTTACCACTCAGATTATTTTTAATGTGCTTAATATTTAAATGTACGTGTGTTTTGGCATCGGATAAATCGCGCAGCCCCATTGGCTTATATACGGCTTTGATGTAAGTTTTGGTTTATTTGCCAGGCGCATTAGGCATTATAGATTTTGCAATTGCATTGCATGTCATCTATTTTTCTTGTAGAGCTTCCTTTCTATCTCTAGCAGAAGGTCCAGTATAAGGCCGGCTATTATGCTTAAGAAGCCGCCTATGACAAGCATGAATGCGATAAGCGCACGGCCTATCTCGGTAAGGGTGCCGGTCGCAAGGAAATTTGATATGACTAAAGCACCTATTATTATGCCTGCCAATATTGCAGTTACGCCTATGCTGCCGAATATCAGCAGCGGGTTATAATCCCTAGCATACCTTATTGCATGGAATGCCATAGTTATGCCATAGAAAGGTTTGGCCCTGCTAATCTTAGACTTTGAGGCTTTCCTCTCCGCGTACCCTATGGGTATGTCAGTTATGCTAAACCCTCTCCTTACCAGCTCTATCTCAAAGAATATGGTTCCGGCCCTGTATGGTTCGTCATCCCTTATGGCGTCAAACGCCTGCTTGGTAAGCGCAAAAACCCCGCTGAGTACATCGGTCATCTTCCTTCTATACAATATATTGAACAGCTTGGTCAAGAAATTGTTTCCGAATTTTATGTACCTGCTTACGTTTCCATCAAAGCTCTGTGCCCTGCTGCCGCTTACAAAAGAATACGCGCCCTTCTGCAGTTCACTTATTACCCTTTTTAAATCTTCTACAGAATATGTTCCATCTGCGTCTATCGTTGCTAGAATGTCGTTTTTTGCCAGCCTGAATCCTTCCATAAGCGCATTTTCATAGCCTGCAGACTGCTGCGTTATGACGTTGGCGTCTGTTGCAAGCAGTTCCTTTTTCATGCGCTCGTTGCTTTTATCTATCACTATGACTTCTACGCCTTTGCCGAAAGTTGCATATATCTCATTTATTATCCTTGGTGCCTCTGCCTCATTCAAGGTCGGCACGATTATGCTTATTCCTGACATGCTTATACCAATAGAGATGCACTTTAACTTTACAAACAAGTTATAAAAGGATTGCGCAATTACTTCATTCGGCCAAATTTCTGAATATTGCCGATGTATTTCATAGATAAAACATAAAAGGTTTGCCGGATCTATCTTATGCGCGTGAGTATATGCAGCTTAGTGTAGAGATATTGGCGTATATGGTGCTGATAACCCTGGTAATATCGTTTGGAACCATAGGCACATATTGGCTAGGGAGCACAGGCAATTTCAACGTCCCGATACACTCAGTAATAACTGCATTGTACTTTACGATAGCTACGATATCAACCGTAGGATATGGGGACATCGTACCAGTTACGGGAATAGCCAGAGTATTTGACATAATACTCATATTGTCAGGGTTGGGTGTATTCCTCAGCGCAGTTACAATTTTGGCAAGTGGTTTTGTGAACAATAGGATAGATGCATTAACCGGAAGGATATCTTACATGGAGAGGAAGCTCTTCAAGCAGCACATAATATTGATAGGGTACAGCCCTACTAATGAGAGTATAGCAAAGACCCTTAAGGTAGAAAAAAGGAGGTTCATAATATTGGTGAGCGACAAGACGTTGGCAGACCATTTGAGGACCGAGGGATACCATGCATTCGTAGTAGACGAAACGTCTGAGTCTGAATTGCTCTCATACGGCCTGAAATATGCGAATAGGGTGGTCATAGACATAAGGGATAAGTCAAGGACGCTCTTTGTCGCGCTTTTGGTAAAGGAGATTGTAGGAAAAGACAGATTTATAGTAGTTGTAGACAACGCAGAGGCTGAAAAGCACCTTAGGAGCATGAATATAACAGAGGTCATAAACCCTGCGAAGATAGCTGCCGATTCTATATCAGCGAAGCTTTCGAAGTTTGGCAAATGAATAAATATCTGGCATGCGCAGGCGATAAACTGTTGATTACTTGACTGCAGAGAATTTGGAAAAGTCAGCGATGCCAAAAATGAGCGGTGATCAGAAAGATTTACTTAGGCATGATGGCAGCGGAAAGAGAAGATTTCTTCAATTTTTGATTGACAGAGGCCTGGCGCAGAAGAATGACGATGGCAAAATTGCTATAATTGCGGACTGGAAGGACAAGGATAATAGGGTTGCTGCGATAAGGGGGCTTTTAGAGATATTGGAGATTAAAGCGACTGACCTGACTGCACAGACTTTTTTTGACAATGGATTGATCAGCTTGTTTATGCATAATCTGCACAAGGGCAGCAATGAAAAAAACATACTCAATATTATAAACGAGGCGTGTCCTAAATGCGATTTCCATGTGTGGGACTTAAAGCATGCATCAAAGCAGGTATTGGCTAACGCCCAGACGGTAAATCAAGCAATAGACTGGTTCGTGACTAAATGGTGCAGCGTAAACTATATAACAAGGCTTACTGCGGAAGATTTTGTCAGGAATAATTTAAGCTTCGCCATTGAATACTACAATAACAATATTTATGTAGCAATATCAAGTGGGTATGCTAGGATGAGCTTTGATGAATGGAGGCGCCTTACTGCATTCCACATGAACAGGAAATTGGTGGAAGATAGGCTTAACAGGGAATGTATACTCAACGGCTTAAAGAGGTTTTCCAGTTCTATTTATGCCATAAGGTATGAGAACTTTGAAGCCTGCGGCATAGGTTATGTGCTGGATTATTATAGGTCCAGAAGGCATGAGAATCTTTCAGATAAATCCGTTCTTATAGACAGGAACCTGTTGGTGTACGATGCGCTGATGGAAATTTCACCCAACAACTTTGAGGTGTGGCGCATGTCCAATCCGCCGCATAGCTTATTTGAAACCAAAGTGAATAGGATAGGTGCAATAAAATTCATAGCTCACAGTGCAGAAAAGAATATTTTAAACCTGGACATCAAGGATTACGAGTCTCTCGGTTTCAGATGGCTCGTAGACGATTTCTATGGTGGGGATACTTATAGTGCAGGCATTGAAGCCTTGTCAGGATTTTTGCCGCCCTAACTGTCAATTCCATTATTCTGCATCCTTCTTTTTCTGCGCGATATGATTATATACGCCTATCTGCATATTATTATGAGGTGGCCTGCATCACTAACAGCGCTAAAGCATGTGTGATTTTCCACCCATGACATTAAGTATTTAAATGCATAGATTCAAGTTGATGCGATGGAGGATAATGTTTATATGCTTAAGATAGGCGGCAGCATAATAACCGACCTGTCAAAGCCCAACACAGCAAATATGGGTGAAATATCCAGAATACTGGATGAAATAAAAGCAGCAATGTCGAAGTCACACTTCAAACTCATAATAGGGCACGGGAGCGGATCGTTCGGACATGTATCCGCAGCTAAATACAGGGTACAGGAAGGCTTAATAGATGCAGACAGCAGGAAGGGGGCTGCAATAACCCATCTGGTGGCAAAGGAACTCAATACCATGTTCGTCAAGCAGGGGCTTGAGATGGGCATGAACCTATATCCATTCTCGCCTGCAGGATTTGGGATTGGAGATGGGATGGGTCTTTCCGCAGGATTTACAGACCACATACGTTTTGCACTGGAAAACGGATTTATACCTGTAGTGCACGGTGATGTGATAATGAATTATACCAAAGGTGTATCAATATCTTCAACTGAGGACGTATTGCGTTTTATATCAAAGAGTATAAAACCGTCCAAGATATTCTTTTGCACTGATGTAAACGGAGTATATGATAAGCCACCTTCTGATAACCCTAATGCAAAACTCATAAAGCAGATAAACAGCAGCAACATAAATGAGGTAATTAAAAATACCGGAGTATCGAATAGCAGGATTGATGTCACTGGAGGCATGAGGACAAAGATTTCTCTGCTTTATGACATATGCAGGGATACGGATGCGACAGGATATATATTCAACATGAATAAACGCAGTGCCCTGGCAGATATATTGTCTGGCGATGTTTCTAACCTTGAATTTACTAAGGTGAACAGGTAGTGTATATCCGTAAAAGCAGATAGAGCGCGCTCATTGAATTTGAACAACAAAACGCACCAAACCTAGCGCCATGGCAAATGACTTAATGCAAAAAGGAAATCGGGCTTTATAGCATTGATTTTGATTATATTTTTTGCCGAAACTTAATAAATGGTTTATGGTAACTTATTATAGGTAATAGCATGGATGACATAGATAGTTTAATGGACGAGATGCGAGAAAGGGAGCTAAAGGATAATGTTGAACTCAAGGTAAACCAACAAGATTCAAGCGCAAGCCAGGCAGATTCCGATAATTCTGCATCAAACGAATTACAGCCTGAAAGAATAGCGTTTGATGTTTTTGCATCTGTCGATTTGCGTGTTGCAAAAATAATTGACGTAGAGGACCATGAAAGCGCAAGGAAGCCCATGTACAAATTAAGGCTTGACCTTGGCGAACTCGGGACTAGAAATATAATTGCAGGCATTAAAGCGCATTACAGCAAGGACGAGCTCATTGGGAAGAGCATTGTTGTAGTTGCTAACCTCCAAGCGAGGAAGATAGCTGGATTGCTATCTGACGGCATGCTCCTTGCGGCAGAGGATGGGGGAGATATTGCACTCATAGTGCCCGATAGGGATTTTGCGCCGGGCAGCAAAATAGGTTGAAAAGCGAATCAGCTTTGATTTGGCTTCAGCATTTTAGAGAATTTTTTTCTGAATTTGAACAGTTTTGGAGTTATTACCAACATGCAATAAGGATTTGCAGGATTTTTCTTTCTGTAATCCTGATGGTAGTCTTCAGCTTTGTAGAATTTTTTCAGATGCTCGACTTCTGTGGCTATGGGCTTTGAAAACAAAGATGAACCGTTCAACTTTTTTATCACGCGTTCGGCAGTTACCTTTTGTTTTCTATTCATGTAAAATATCGCCGACCTATATTGATTGCCCATATCTGGACCCTGCCTATTTATAGATGTCGGATCATGCACACTGAAGAACACTTCGAGTATATCTGCGTACGATATGATCCTTGGATTAAAAGTTATCTGTACGGTCTCCGCATGACCGGTTTTTCCAGAACAGACTTGGTTATAGGTGGGATTGGGCACATCGCCGCCGGAATACCCAGAAACTACCTTCTCAACGCCATTAAGCTCTTTAAATATTGATTCGATGCACCAAAAGCATCCGCCTGCCAACGTTGCTATTTCAGATTCACCCATCTAAACACATGCTTATACCTTATGTTTATTTTGATGATTATTTTTTTATAATCATAGTGTTGCATCATAGCGGATCACTGCAGTCTTTTTCTCTTCCACAGTTGAGGCATTTGTAATGGCAGCCACGTATTTCTACCATGGCCTTGCCGCACACAAAACATATTATGGGCTCCATCCTACCACGCAGATCAGATTAATGAAGGGATTAAGCTATTTATTTGCTGCCTAAAATTTTGAGGATTAGTATGTATAATTGCCCCTTTAAGGGAATGAGAAAACTTACTTATGCACTCGAAGCAATACCGTATTGCGGTCCTTGTCGTGGTATACGCCAAAGCCTGTCCTAATCGATATCGTTGTTGTGCCAGTGTTTTCCCAGCTTGTTATCCGTATTTCTCCTTGCATTTTATCACCGTAAATTAAAATGCAGGCAGGCAAAATATTTGCATCAGCAATATATAAATGCCTTGTGGTGTTTTTGATTTTAATAGCAGGGCAGATGCAAATAAATGCAATTTGTGCATTATTAGTATTCTTGCTTTAAGGGATAATTTAAATAATTGATATTGCCAAGAAACTATGAGAGCATGACTAATTTTCCAACGTTGGATAGCATAGGCAAGCGAAGGAGGGCATTGGGCATGACACAGCAAGCACTTGCCAAAGCAGTAGAAAAAAGCCAGTCTCTAATTGCAAAAATTGAAAAAAAATCTGCAGTTCCGAATTATAATACTGCAGTTGAGATATTTGAGGAATTAGAACGCAGAGAATCCGCTGGAGACAGAAAGGCAAACGATATCATGACAAAGAAGGTCATAACACTAGACTTCTATGACAGCATGGAGAAGGCAGCACTATCCGTCAGAAAGTATGCAATATCGCAGTTTCCCGTACTAAAAAATGGCACATTAGTTGGAAGCATACGTGCCAAAGACATGCTAGGCATGCAGAAGAAAGATGTTATCGGCAGCCATCTTAGCGATTTGCTGCCCACAATAAATAAGGAAACCCCGTTAAATGCAGTAAGGGAATTGCTAAAGGACGCGCAGGCGGTCATAGTAGTGGACAAACATGGCATAATAGGCATAATAACACCTGAAAATCTTTTATAAGGGTTATGTTTCAACATATTGCCTCGAAAACTTACAGAATGCCTAGCAGAAAGCCCACGAACTTCATTCGTGGGATGAATGCGAAATGCATATATTTATAATTGTAATTAAAATAGCTATCATAAAATAATATATAGGGTGTGCATATGGTGTTTATAGCTATTGAAGGAATTGATGGGTCTGGGAAAACCACGCAGACTGCAAGGCTTGCAGAAATGCTGAGGAAGGATGGCTTTGACGCATTGACGACTAAAGAGCATACAGACGGCATAATAGGAAGGGAGATACAGAAGGTTTTAGAGCACAAAGAAAAGGTTGATGCCCTCACCCTTCAGATAATGTTTGTCGCTGACAGGAGCGACCACATGTATAGGTATGCAGATATAATAAAGGACAGGAACAGGTTTCTTATAACCGACAGATATCTCTATTCCACAATAGCATATGGCACTGCAGCAGGAGTTTCTAACAAATACTTAGTGGAATTGAATTCTATATTTCCCATACCTGACAAACTTTTCATAATATTGATTGACCCAATTATTGCAATGAAGCGAATAGACCGCGATAGGAACAGATCGTCCCGCGAGCTATTCGAAAAGGAAGAATTCCTTAAAGAGGTTCAAGCCAATTACAGGAAGTTCAAGAACGCAACTTTTATAGATGGAGAAATGCCTGCAGATGAAATAACGCAAATAATGTATAAAGCAGCACTCATGGAGTTTAGGCGCAAGTCATAACTGGCTTGTTTTGGCTCCACCTTTGTCCTTTTTGTTTAGGATTAGCTTGTAGATTATGCCACTGGTGAATTGGAATATTCCTCCCACTAAGATAGGCAATGGAAGGGCATAGTCCATAAGGTATCCGCTGGCTCCGGAGCTTAACTGTGATACTCGCGTAGCAACACCATTTATGCTTGTAGCTGTTCCATAATCTTCATTTTCTATGCCTTTTATGGTCATTGTTGATCGGCTTGGGCTGCCTACGCCAACAAAAAATGCCCTCAATATATAGAATAATCCTGACATTATGAAGAGGGGCGAAAGTGCCATAGCCACTAAAAAAACGCCGTTTAATGACCTTGTTATTGAAGCAATATTAAGCACGCTCGTCAGGTGCGATATCTTCGATGCAGTATACGCGCCCAAAGCAGTAATTATGTATGATGCTCCAAATACCAAGCCTATTTGAAAAGGATCGGCATTGTAGAAAAGCTTGAACCATAACGGAAGCAATGGTATGGCTATGCCCATACCTACGCCTCCAACAGAATTTGCAATTATTATTCTAATTATATAGCTAAAGCTCACTTGTTTCATGATTTTTGTTGTCTTAGTCGGCCTCTTATTTTCCTTTAATAGGAGCAAGAAGCCCAACGATAGCATGAGCATGAATGCAGAGGCGAGAAACATGTACCTGTATGCAAGCCCTATCCCTACATATCTACTCAAGAAGGTTATTGTACCAAACATCATACTACCAAAAATAGAGAATGACGATGCCACCATGGTAATCGTGGAGAATTTTTTTACACGCTCCTTCTCGTCGCTGAAATTGCTCGCAATTATGGCATTTATGCCAGGAGAGAACGCCCCCCTTATACCGCCTGCTCCGCCGCTTATGCCAGCTATTACAATGCCCACTATTATTAATGTGACATTTGATGAGAGCGCTATAAGCAATGCTCCTGCAAACGTAAAAGCTTCAGATATTATCAATTCATATCTGTATCCATGCCTATCCCCTATTGCACCTAACGCGAGAGTCAGAAAAATAGCAAACAGCATTGTAGTTGCAGCAACCAAGCCTATGTTGATTATGCTTATGTGCAGTACAACAAGGTATAATGAAAATGCAAGAGTCATGTATATCAAAGCCATGCTCCTAAGCGCCCTTGAATATACTAAAAATTTGAATGTTTTTTTAGGATCAATCATCTTATTGCCTTTATAAGCCAGAATTTAGCATATTCGACTATCGTTACTGCATATATTTGGCATTATGTATTTTATTGCTTTTGAATTTTCCATTAGCTCAAGTTATTCTAGATTGTCTGACAATCTAAGACATTTAGGGATATGCAAATCCAAAAGGCTAAATTATTTAATTTAATACTATCTAAATGATAGTATGTTGTGTGAAATAGTCAAATTTAAGGCTTCAGATGGCCTTATTCTGCATGGTGCCATATATTTACCTAAAACGAAAAGCCATCGCGCAGTATTGCATATACATGGCCTTGGCGGAAGTTTCTTTGGAAGTGCAGCCATAGAAGAGCTTGCCGCGGAGTATACCGCAAACGACATTGCCTTTTTTGTTATAGAACAACGAGGCTCTTACGTCGTTGAAGAATTTACCCGCATTGCAGGCAAAAAAACGGACGATGTTATGGCAGGCTCGGCGTTGGAGGTTTTTGAGGATTCAAGGAACGATATACTTGGAGGAATTTCATACCTTCTTAAATCAGGTTATAAAGACATATTTTTGGAAGGGCACAGCACTGGCTGCCAAAAATCGATTTACTTTATGAACGGATATAATGGAAGAAGTATAAAATTGTTAGTTCTGCTGTCGCCTGTAGACGATTATAATTTTGATTTAAAGGCTCATAAAGAACGATTCAAAAAAAATGTAGGAATAGCCAAAAGAATTGCAGCAAGGGGCGAAAGGAATGCTTTAATGCCTGCGTATTCAATGCCTGAGGGACAGAAGTTTATAGGCGCAAAACGTTTCTTAAGCACGGCAAACCCCAAAAATCCGGAGAGCATGATTCTCAATTTTTCATTAGATAAACTCGAATATTTAAGCGGGGTGAAAGTGCCAACCCTTGCAGTATTCGGGAGCAAGGATCAGCTTATGATTTTGCCAGTAGAACTAGCACTTGAAAAGATGGCTAGGGATGCAGGTTGCAGCTTATCAACAGCCATTATAAAAGGCGCAGACCATGGTTTTCATGGAAAAACTAAACTCCTTGCAGAGTTGGTAGTTAAATGGGTGACCGAGCATGCACCAAAACGTTTATGACGGCCATGCTAGGTTTATACATAAAATTACTTAGTCGAATTTTGCTCGTTCAGCAGAGCACCATACGGCTTCCCTAAGGTCTTTCTTAACATCCCTTCAAGCCTTGCTATATGTGCCATATTGCTGTTTATGACTACCTGAGCCTTAAGCAATTCCGCCGCTTTTTCTTTATTTAAAAAATTGACAAAAAGCGTATCTTTGATTTCCCTTATGTCGATAGGTCTTTCCTCCGCTAGTTCTTTTATTCTCGATTCTGCTTTGTCCTGCACGGATTGAATTTTAACTATGCTTGATAACAGGTCTTTAAATACGGTGGGAATATCCAGGTTTTGAATTCGATCCTGTATCTCTTTCAACGATTTGTAGTCCATCCATTTTCTTATTATTTGGTGGGCATTTTTGCTCTGCTGGAACATGTTCATCTCTATTTGATAGTCCAACTCGTTAATTTCTTTCATTTTTGAATTGTATTCTTCAGTGGAGTTTCTGCTTATAAAACTTAAATTGTCAATAATCGCTTTTGACTCTTTATATGCCGCTATCCTCTTTTTCTTAAGCGCATTTCTTTCTTTTAGCAATGAATACGCATTGTTCACCATTGCGTTTATTTCGGCATCGCTTGAAGCTTCCCCAAATGCCCAAATTGCTATCTCACGCGATTTATACCAGAGTTTATTTTCGTTGCAAATTGCACTAACTGCATAATTTACTGCGACGACAAGCTTATTATCCCCCTCTTTTGTACGTATCATTTTTACAACCTAATAAAAATATTTTAGTAGAATTGTAACTGTCCAAATATTTATTAGTTCTTTTGTATAATTATACGGTTTTACATGGACCCCCTATACTCTTCAAGGGCATCTACCAATTCAGGATAACCAGTTATGTTAGCGCCTAAATAATCTGCTGCTTTTTGGTACCATTCAGGCACTATGAATTTGGCTTTTGAAACCGATTCCTTCAGATCCGCAAATGAGATCAGTTGTTTGCCGTTTGCGGTGCCGGATATGGACCTTGACCATACGGTCCTAGCAGCATCTTCACATATCGATTGAATGTCAGAATGTGAACAAAAACGCGTAAGTTTAGCCAATGCAGTAAAATTTATATTTTCTTCTATTGGCCTTCCGGATAGATATTTTTTGAAAAGCGATATTCTTACCTCTTCGTTAGGCGCAGGCACATATATTGTCCTGCCGAATCTTCCGCTTCTCCTTAATGCTGAATCTATAAGCCAAGGTTCATTGCTTGCACCCACTACAAGCACCTTATGGCCTCTTTCATATAAATTATTCATCTCATTGAGCATTGTGTTGACTGCTTGCCTTATCCACGGATATGATGATGCTTCTTGCCTGCTTATTCCTAGTGCATCAAGTTCGTCGAAGAATATTATAGATGGCGCATTGTTGCGTGCATATTCGAAAAGGTTGTGTATATTCTTTTCCGTATTTCCAACCAAGGCATCAACAATATCCGGGATTCTTACATTTATGAATTTGACTTTGGCTTCAGCGGCCGTAGCTCTGACTACATAGGTCTTACCGCAGCCAGGGGGACCATAGAGCAAGACACCTCCACCAGCATTTACCTTGTAGTCCGATACGCTATCAGGGTATTTCAGCGGGTATATTATGTACTTGCTAAGCTCTTCCTTCTGAATTTCCATATCGACCACTTCGGAAAAACCCAGGACGGGCGATTCAGCCATGAATATCTCAGTCAAACCCGTAGAATTCTGATCGGCTCTGCTTTTGTAATAATCTAGTTCTGCCGTATCCTTTTCTGATATAAGGTTATACAGAATATCTTCGACAACTGAATTTATTAACTCATTTTCAATATCCGATAGGAGCGTACTTGAGGGCTTATGCTGTTTTTTCATGTTTTTCATTAGCTTTAATATCTTTCCGAGCAATTGCCTATTTGTTTTGTAGCCAATCTTTATAGCAGCTTTTAAAGACTCGTTTGCTGTTTTCATATCGTTTTTATATATAAATATTACAGATTTCAGCAACAATTCTTCGCCTAAAAATTTGTTTTTAGTATCCAGTATTATAGCATTCTCTATTGTTTTCGAAGCGGTTTCGTATTCGTTCAGATTTAGAAGAGCAATGGTCGCTAGCAGGCTTAATATTGCGTCCCCGTGGATATATTTGCTGTCCAATTCATCGCTATAAATACCTCGTTCTTTTCTCCGGGCTGTTTCTGCTATATCACCCGCGGCTGTTTCATAGTCCTTTGCGGAAAAATTAGATATTATGCTTATTACCCGCGATACCAAACCCTTATTTATTGAAATTAGCTTGTCCGAGTATTTTATTGCATTCTTTGAGTCGCCACGTTCAAGATACAACAGCGATAACACCATGTATATGAAACGCTTATCATTATCAGATTTGGCTCCAATATTGTGCTCTAAGCGTCTACAGATGTTTATGGCATCTTCATGTTTAAATTCCTCTATTTTAGATATAGCATCCTTCAATTCTGCCTTTTCTGAAAATAGTCCCATAGACTCAACTGCGATAATTTATTGTATATAATATTTTATATGTACATATTATAGAAATAGCGCATAATGTACATACCATATTTTATTTACGTAGTATATTGTCTAGCTTATACGTCCGGTTGGCGTTATCTATTATGCCTTCAAAGTTTTTTCTGTCAAGTTTGTATAGTTCATATATTACTGCGTTTATAACTGCTTTTTCAATAGTTGCATTAGATTTTAGTTTTATGTGCACATACTTGAAGAAATCAGAATAGGCTTTTTCCCTAAAACTTATATTTGAAAGCTCCTGTGTTACTTCATCCGCTATGCTTAGTATGTTTGCCTGTTTTGATTCCTCAATTTGATACTTTTTTTCGTGGTCCGAAAGTCTTGGATTTATCCTTATTGCTAAAAGGTCATTTTCATAGTTTTTAAAATAATGCTCAAATGCATTTATAGCATTCTTAAGATTCTCCTTGTATTCTTCGTTTTTGAATGTATTTACTCTGCTGATTGTTTCTGTCATAGGACCACGATAGTATGTTCAACCTTTCCACATATTTATGCTTTGGGTTTTGTCAGCTGCAGTATTTGGATTTAGAGTACCATAAATATCCAGTATGCTATATATTTTTAATTGATGAAATAGGATAGGTGAAAAAAATGGCTGATGAGATACCGAAAGAATTGTTTAAAAAGTATGAATTGCCAAGGTTGCCATATAATCTGGACGCTTTGGAGCCTTATATAAGCAAGGACATTATGGATGTCCATTACAACGGACACCATAAGGGCTATGTTACTACCACCAATAAGCTTGTCGATAGGTTTGAGGGCGTAGTAAAAGGTTCTACAACAAGCTATGACCTTCAGGGCATAATACGCGGCATGGTGTTTAACTTAAACGGGCATAAATTGCACAGTTTATACTGGAACAATATGGCCCCTGAAAGCAAATCTGAAGGGGGACCTGGCGGAATTGCTGGGGATATGATAAACAAGCAGTATGGTAGTTTAGATAGGTTTAAGCAAATATTATTCGAAACAGCCAATTCCCTTCCAGGCACTGGCTGGACAACGTTGAATTATGATGTTGAAAACGGAAATTTGCAGCTTATGACGTATGAGAACCACTTCATGAACCAGATAGCAGAACTTCCTATAATACTAATATTGGACGAATTTGAACATGCTTATTACCTACAATACAAGAATAAGAGAGCGGATTACGTCGATGCATGGTGGAAATTGATAAATTGGGACGACGTAGAAAAAAGATTAAGAAAAGCGATAAACCGCACAGAAACGGAAAAATAGTTATAAAACAAGGACTTTTGAGTCCTTGAACACTATTTTTATAGTATCTGACGCAACCGCCATCGCAGAAGCCAATGTTTTGCCTCTTTCGTCTAGAAATTCCATGGTATACGGTGCTCCTTCTAAAAGGTCACAACAAACCGGATCTGATATATTATGCTTCTCCAAATCAAATGAAATCAATTCTTCCCCCAGATGCATGACCCTGACATATTTTAGCTTATTGAATATTGGATGTTTGTCGGATTGTTGTACGTCTGCTGAAAGGCTTATTCTAGAGTTTACATGCTGCCTTGCTGATATCTGGTATTTCATACTTTTATGCTGTTCAGTATCTTTATCTGCATCCAAGAGTTCATTCTGGTAATATTTAGTTTTTATAAAAATAGTATCCTGCGATAATTTCTCGTCTCCATTTTTTACGACATAGTTTAACGCACCTGTTCTTGAATTAAGATGCTTTAGCTTAGAGACAACCTCCGAATCTTCAGCATATGTAAAAACGAGGTCTTTGCATGCTATTGGAGCAACATCCGAAGCCTGTTTCAGGTATAGCTTTATTTGACACAATCTTCTTATATTTGGATCAATATCGTTTATATTGTGCACCATAAGCATTAGGCCTATGCCTTTTTTCCTAAAATCCTGTAATCTGTATTTTAGGTCTTCTACAGCTGCAGTATTTTGCAAACCGAAAACGATCTGTGCCTCTTCAATGCATAACAATGCTCTAAGATTATTATCCCCATCGATTTCAAATCCTGAAAGAACAGAATAGATTTGATTCATGATTAGCGCATACATGAATGAACGTGTTTTTATGCTTAGATTGGAAAGATCAAAAACGACCCCCTTTTTCAATGATTCTAAAATATCTATGCCTTCGATGGACGCATATTCATCCCTATTTAATATGCCCGCCAGATTCTCCAATGCAGATTTTATGTTTTCGCCGTGCTTCGTATATCTTGTCCCAGTATTAGTCTTTTTTCCATGTAATTTTATTATAGACTCCTGTATCGCATAATAGACGCTTATTGGATCAGGGCAGAGTGTTTTAGAATATATTGCCCTAAATGCATTGAGGAGGCATTTTTCGAGAGGATTTTTATACGGACCTGCGTCTGAAACAGAAGCCAATAGCATTGCCAAGTTCTCAGAGAAGTTTGTAGGATTCGAATTATATGGGCACTTAAAGAAATTTATCGGAACTCCATCATCGTATATCCTTATGGATTGCATATTGTGCATTTTTGCAAAATCATTCCATTCGGAAGTTGGTGACAGAATTGCGATCATGGCATCGTCACCAGACTCGTTTTTTGCCTGAATTTTTATGGCGTCCACTATTGCCATTCCTTCCATTGTCTTTCCGCTCCCCGGCAAGCCGCTGATGATACAACCTAGATTAAGAGACGATTTGTCTATAGCAACAACCTTTTCTGTCTCGACGGCAGCGTCTTTCATATATGTCCCCAAAGCTATGCCGGATTCCTTTGCAAATATCTTTGTAGGTATCACGTACTTTAAACCGTATATCCCATAAAAGCTCAGAAGGCTTAATGCGTGTTGAATCCCAAATATCAGGCCATTGCTATTGTCTACGTGTTTTAATAGCGCACGTATGTCTGATCTCATCTCTTCAAAATTTAATACCAGAAATTTGGATTTTATATACGAATCTGCTACAGCACCACATCCTGATGCAAATATGCATATTTTGTAAACCTTCCCATTGCTTAACAAAGAACTATTTATAGATTCTAACAGTTCGATTAACATGTCTTTTTCTTCTGAAGCGCCGAAGAGGTCGTTTTGAAGCGATTTACTCGAAAATAGGCTGCCTCCCCTAACTGAATTGTTTTCGCGAATAGGTATTTCACTCAGTATCCTTTCGAGGCGCTCCTTTTGTTTTTGGGCTGAAGCATAATTTTTTGGCATAAAAAGTATATTCAATGTCCCTGATGTAACCCCTATGGAAAATATATCGTTCATCAGCCAATTTGACATGAGCTCAGATTTTCTGTATATGTAATACAGGCTTGCATTCATTTCCTTATTGAATAATGGCTTATCGCACTTATTGAAAGTCAGGCCCGGGATTGATTTTTCTATCTGTGCTAAAGACCTATATGCGTCATCTGCAGGCAATGAAATTATGGATTTTTCAGTAGAGAAATCGTAGCTCAATATAAATGGTGAGTTACCCATAGATTCGAAGAACTGAATCTTATTAAAATCTTTATTCGGAACATCCTTTATTTCAAAACTTAGGACATAGTCGCTATTCATTTTATCACATAAATAATTGCGATGCTTATGAGCATCATCGTAATTAATTTTAAATTGCTTATGCTGCTGCTTCTTGCATTTAGGTAGTGCATAGTTATGGTTGCGATAGGGACGGTAAAAAGAATCAGGATAAATGGTATTATCGGGCCTGTGTATGCGTACCCAAGATTGTTTAATATCCTATTTATTCCGAAAAAAAACATGAAGAGGCCATAGCATAGTGCCAATCCTAAAAATGTGCTTTTAAAGAAGTTCTTTTTATGATATATGGATTTAATATTTTTAAACATTTAAACACCAAATAAAGAAATGAAACTTAGTAAAATCAGGACGGCTGTCCCAACCATTAAATCGTTGGATATTTTACGCCCCTTTTTGTTGCTGCCCAAATTCTCAATAACTAAAGACATTATACAAATAGCATCTAGTACCATAGCAAAAGAAAAGCCCATTCGTGCAAAATAAATTTTATTCATCAACACATTATCACATCCATAACCTTATTTTCGGTTAGTAATGAAAGCAAGGCATCTGTTCTTCGAAATGATGATATAATATTGGCAAATCTGATCTTGTCTGCTTCGAATACCGGAACTAAAATATGTGGTTTAATGTGTGATTTTTTAGTTGCCAGATAATGCAATTTCTCTACGAATACGATGCCGTTTTTCTTTTTGATTGAATTTATTCCAGGAGCCAGGGAGTACTTACCAATTTGCATGAATGCATCATATATGTACCTTGAAGCTATTGATAGCCTCACATCTTTTGACAATGATATGTTATTCCCATCAAAAAATAGGTAACCTGATTTATTCAGGTAATGCAGGGCGTATATTAAACCTTCTTTAGTCTGCCCTCCAGAAATTGACTTGTTTGATTTTAAATAGTTTAGGATGTCATCGAATTTTAGCCCTATGCCTTTTGATGCTGCTTTTGAAATGAATATTTGATATGCCTCATTGATTAATGCGTAGGTTTCGGGCATTGTTATTCCTATGCTGGAAGTTTCATCCTTATCGGAACTATTTATTGTGATATTTATATTATGGCCGCTAATTTGATAGTCTGATAACAATTTAATCGCAACAAATAGCGACAGCCCTAAAAAGATGTATTTTATGCTAAGGTTGAAATGAGAGGTTACTGCATATGCCGTTATTAGCAGCATTATAACCATGACATTTTTATTTATCCTGTATTTCAGCATTTGAAACACGCTCTTTTATGTATGAAATAGTATCTTTATCCAGATTAAATTGATTAGACATCAATTCTACAGCATTTGTTTCTGAGTAATCATATATTTTAAAGAATTTTTTAAAGAAAGCTAGATATATCGCATTTTCTCGTTTCAGCGCTGTATTTTCCTTCAATAAATTGATTATAGAATTAGATAAAGAAAAATTGGAATTATTAAGTTCAAAGAGTTTAAGGTTTATGGACTTATCAGCGTTTGATTGCGCGCCGGTTAATTGGTTGTTGCCTTGCACTATGTCAACAATGTACGGGTATAATGATTCAAGCTTCATCTCATATGCGTCTTTTAGATAGGCAAGTATAATTACAAAATATCTGAATTTTAATGCTTTGTTTTTTTCAGTTGGAACTGAAAAATAATAAGAAAATTCTATCTGGTCTTTACCTAGGATTAAATCATAATTTATTTCACCTTTTGCAATTATCTTATATCTTAACCGTGTGCCGCTTGATATTAATATGAAACCAGGGATGAAAGAGAGCACCCATATAACATCTTTAAAGGTTGTTTTTAGAATGGCTTTTACGCATATGCTAGACCTTAATGTAAAGTTGATTTTTCTTTTATCTTTAGAGTACATTGAAATGCACTTTTTTGAGTCGATTGTATGCTTTTACTATTTCGATATCGGGTATCCCAAATAGCCTTAATGAAACCAATATATCAGCCCTGCTTAAGCCAGAATTTGATAATATGCTGATTATTTTTTCTAGTTCCAGTATTTTGTCTGACTCGGTTATGTGTTCCATAATCCTGTTTATTTCAATCCTTGCTATTCCAATTCCTTCAAGGTATTCAGAAAATTTTTGCAGGTTTATAGGATAGTTCATAATTTCACCTTTTATTTCAAAGAATTCGACTTGCAAGCCATCGATATGTGATATAAGGAAACTTTTTGATCCACTATTCTTTGTCAGCACCGACATAAAACAGGATCCCACACGCAAGGCGTTCATTCTTGATATATCATATTCGCTAAACAGCCTTACACCTCTGATGATGTCATAATCGGCTTGATTTCGAAGCTTGAATATTGCAATATGCGCTGAATTCGAAATTATTTCATTATTTATATCTTCTATGAGCTGGGTCGCAATAAATATGGCAAAACCATACTTTCTACTCTCCCTGAATAATTTACCGATGTCTTGCATTGGATTTATTATTTTCCATGCCTCATCAACCACTATTATATTTTTTATGCTATTGGATATGCCAAAGTCAGGCATTAATTCCATCATTGATTTGAATATAATATCTGCAAGAGCCAGCTTAATGCTTCCATTTAAAGTTGATAGGTTTATATCGTTAAAACCTTTAAAAAAATCGTAAAGGTTTACACGCATTTTGCCATCAAAAAGCCCTGATTCGTGTAGCATAGACAATTTGTAATACAATTGTCCGCCTTCGGATTTTTTAACCTCATTAATTAATTCCCTAATCGAAAAATTTCCGTTAAATTTATTTTTATAGGTTTCCAGCAAGGACCCAATAAGTTTAAACTCAGTAGCATCAGCCTTTATAAGTTTACTTATGAGATTCGCTAAACCGTTTATGCCTTCAGATTTTTTGCATAATAAATGGATTATGTTTAAGCCATCCTCCCCTCCAAACTTATATACCGCGCCCGAAACAAATTTAGCAGCTTCTAGATACTCTCCAGACCAGTCCACGACAAGAACGTTTGAACCATTTATTATGTTTTCTTTTATCATCAAGCTCTTTAGGAAAAATGTCTTTCCAGACCCGCTCATCCCAACCGCCACAAGATGCGGATTTACTGCAGAGTTCAGGTCTAGAAAAAACGGGGTTTTGTATATTGCAGTCTTCCCAATATAAATTGAATGCATTAGATACTGATAATCTGGGCGTGGTTCGGACATGGAGAAAATGCGCAGGTGCTTGCTGAGATATTCCGAATTGGACATTTTTAGTATCATTCGCCAACACCAGAGTCCATTTTTAATAGCTCGATCAATTGGTCTCCCTCCAACATATTGAATTTCGCCTTGAATGCAAAACTAAATTCATTTGCAATTGTTTTTAACCGGCTTATTGCAAGCTCTTCAGCGAAAAACTTGTTCTCTGAACTTCCAACTGTAACAAGATAGTAAGCAAGATAAACTGGTTTTTTGCCTTTTTTAATGCTATCAATATCCTCAGATAGGGCATTTATTGCATTTCGCAGCCCGATACTACGCAGTGGATCTTTGCCCCTCGATGAAGAAGGAAGTCTCGAGAGTTCTATTTCCTTTGCATATTTTTTGGTTTCGATTGATTCAAGAATGGATTTTGTATTTAGATTTTTTACGCATATTGAGAATTTAAATGGAAAATCTGAGTGTGATATTATATCCTCAATCTTATCCCTTTCTATTTCATCTTCCAATTTTTCCAACGTACACGCCGCAGATGCATGATACCTGCCATTCCTTTTTATCAATGCCGACTTTCGACCCGAACTTAGTTCAAAACTCCCTAAAACCTGTATAAAATTAGTTTTTCTTATTAATGCAGCTTCTATAAATGGCCAAAAATAGAACGTTAGAATTCCAGCTATAGAAAAAAACGAAGCTGTCATAACAGCATATACATTCATCAACAGTACATTATAAGCTATAGATATGATCGAAATGGCCAAGAATAGGTATATCAAAAAATTTCCCAAATCTATTTCCATGCATGCACCTTAAAATATATCAAATTTGCCGAATGAAATTTCACTGCCTAAGAGTTTTGCAAACTCCCTGGTGGATATTGCCGTAAGTATAATGCTGAATGCAGGCATGAAAAATACCTCTATCACAAGCAGCGATACCTCTTTTAATATGCTAGAAATCAGGGTCAAAAACATGCTAAAAAAATTCGACGCCATATTCAGCGTCCCTGACATATATGTGGATATTGATGAATTCCGGTCCATTGAAAATATACTTCCGCTTATTGATTTTGAATAGGATAATATGGCTGTGGCAGACTTGGCCGCAGTAATGCTTGAATAGTTGTAGGCTATTTGAGCATCCAGCAGGTAGGTTAATGGAAAAATTAGAAATAACCCTATTGAAAGGGCAATTATAGACCCCCCTAATTTTCGCGTGGGATAGAATGTCCTTAATATTATCCCTGTTGGCAGTAGCAAAGGCAGGGTAATTATGGATATTACTTCCAAAAGCGCTGATTGTATATAAATGCTTATAACTGAAAATGTTAGTGCACTTATGATATATGTCTCTTCAGTAAGTATTGGGGAAAAAATAGCTTTGAATGATATTGATGCAAGCCCTACACTTAAGGATATCGATGAAAAAGTGCCTATAATGCCATACGCAGTTGCAGTCGGTATCAGCAGTTCCAATGCAGCATCGAGCAATGATGGGAATATATAACCTTTTATATTAGTAGAGATGCCTACTAGATAGTTATTTGCAAAGCATATTGCATAATTTGAATTGAATGCAGAACAATTAAGTCCGGGCGATGCATTTAACACAACGCTGTTTATAACGGTACTTATGGCTCCACCTTGACTCAATGCGATTATAAGCGTGCCTACAATTACACCGTTTATGGCAGTCTGAAGAATTTCATCCTTGCCAAAATCCTTCAGTTTCTTGATGTCTGAAGCTATTCCCATACCGTAAACGATACCGCCCACCATGAACATAATGGCAAGTACGACCAATGCGATAGAGTAGCCAATCATCATATCACGAAGTAGAATTTATCAAGGAATTAGAGAAAAGATGCGTTGCAGCCAATGCCAAAGAAGTTGCTGAAACGCTCAATACTCCAACCACTACTCCTCCTATAACCATATTGGTTGCAGTTGTATGAAAATTTGCCCGGCGATCGGGAGGCAACATCTGCCCAAGCGCATAGAATATGCCAGCTAATACAAATAGCATCGCACTTAAAATCGGACCTATTTGAGAAAGTATGCCCTTTATTCCGGAAAGTTCGTTCATTATTTGGAATGCTGGAATATTGACAGCCAACAATGCAGCATATGTTGAATGTGAGAAATATATTGAAAATAGAACTGCAGGTATTACCATATATTTTATCAGGTTGAATCTGCGTAGCATTCGGGTAGTAATATCTATTGTGGTCATATACTTACCTTTACTTAATTTTATTTAAGTATATGATTATTACGTTAGATAAATATTTAAATACTTTGATATATATCAAATAACGTTTAATTTGTACGTTTCTCCGCGCCACTTTATTGACTTCATACGTTTTGCAATAAGCAGATTTGCAATGTATATCGCATTTGCAGTAAGGTAATATATCGGCAGCATAGGCACAAAACTTCCTATCCTAGTGTAGGTCTTGTACATGCCGATAAAAAATGGGCCTAGAAATATTATGAACGCGTATGATACGTATATGGATAGGATTATCCCGGATACCAGCAAAATATAATTAAAAAGATAGAATGTCATGCCCATCCAGAATATCCTTTTATTGCCTAAAATTGAGAATGCCGTTTGCCTATTAGACCATTCGAAGAATTTCATAAAATTGTCATTGGAATTTACTGTAGCTACATGCTTATTGACATAGTATATTTTAAGATTTCTTTTTTTTGCAAATTGGGTTATAGGTATGTCGTCTGATATTGAATTTTTGAAATATTTGTAATTTTTATCACTTAGCAGGTTGCGCCTGAATGCGAGCGAACCTCCCCAGCCGAATCTAGTGAATTCTGATTCCATCAGCCCATTTCCGACAAAAGACCATATCATTTTTACCCATGCCCAGAATCCGCCAGCAGGCTTGAAAAGAGGATATGCAGTAGATATGCCATATCGTTCGTCTTGAAGGGGCTTGACCAATTCATCGAGCCAGTCGCTGGAAAACAAAACATCTGAATCTGCAATCACGCATATATCGTAATTTTTAAACGTGTCTAGAGCAGTAGATATTGCTTTGGTCTTTCCGCTGCCGGTGAAACCCTTGTACTTTTTAGATATCAGATATTCTACATTTGCAGCCCTCAGGTATTTTGCAGCAGAATCAGAATCCGAGTCTATTACCCCTATTAACTTAAAATTTTTATAGTGCTGCTTCTTTACTGACGCTATGTTGTCTTCAAGCGTCAGATCCGCACCCTTGCATGGCAGTATAACTAGCACGCGTGGATTGAAGCTTCTTTTAAATTTATCATTTCCTTTTTTAGCGAGCATAGGATATATCGATATTGCAATAAACCCTATCAGGACTATTGACATAAATGCAGAATATGCAAGAAGCATCGCACTATGCATTTATAGTCGCACCTCATTTTTCGGCTTTATAAAGTTTTTTTCTGCAAATTTTATATTTGCATTAATATATTCGCGCACGTTGATAAAGCTTTTTTTGATATCGGCGCGCATATTTTGCTTTTTAGCAAAAAACACGTCTATCTGTTTTAGCGAAGCCTTATCGCTCGCAAAAGCAAAATTACCTACATAGCGGTCAAGCATATGGGTGCTGGGTGCGTATTTTTTGATTAGTAATTGCCAATTGGACAAGGTCCAGTCCAGCAGATATGCATTGGCGGTTGGATTTATAGAAAGCACAGATGCGAGGGTAAATGAATCCTGCATCCTCACTTCTTTGGATAACGACAGTTCAAGGGTCTTCTTAGCCATTTGCACATCTTTAAAATAGCCAAGCGAAGCAAGCGCTATCCTTTTCTTATCTGGACGCGTGGCTTTTTTATACAGGCTGATAATCTGCTTGTATGTTTTTATGTCGCCATTCCATGCAGATACATAAAATACCGCGTCACGTATGTTTATGTCTATGCTGTCCTGATTTGCAATATACCTGTTGAACAGCGTCTTGCATTTTTTTATGATGTCTTCGTCACCCATAATGCCTAGCCCATGTATGACTTTTGACCTCAGCATGCGGTCGGTGTTTGTATCTGATTTTTTAGGAGTCCAGCCCAATTTCTTGAGCAGCATTGAGTAGTATTTGATGCCGGCGTTTTTTGCTGCATCCGCCTTGGCTGGGCTCTTGCCATATGACATGCGGTATACCCAATCTATATGCGAGGCTATGCTTATATCCATTGGAAAATCAGGAAAATCGCAAAATCTACTAATAAAATTAAGGTATGATTCAATAGGAAGAATACCCATCCGTATCTGGATAAAAAAATCATTCTCGACGCCCCATGAATCAACCCCAGACAGTTTGTGGGCTTTTATCACTTCCCCCAGGCGTTCGAGCATTTCATCAGAATATTTTGAGCGATAGAGGTAATTCTGGCCATAGTTTGTCTTAATCCAGTCAAAGTTTCCCTTTATGGCGCCAGTTTTCTCATTAAGGAACGTTGATGCTACTCCCTTATTCGATACAAAATCTATAGGTATGGGCCACGTTTCCTTCTTTCCTGCACTTCCGTCTATAACGAACCTTTTCTGCACTAGATCCACTTGTTTATTTGAAGATTTTATTGAGATTATAGGGTAACCTACGTTGTCTATCCAGGCGCTGGCAAATTTAGATATGCTGAATTTCCTAGTTTTGCCTTTAGACGCCTCCTCTACTGCACCCCATAGGTCATATTTTGTCGCATTGCCATACGCATGCTTTTTTAGGTAATTATGCAATCCTCTCTGGAAGACTTCTGCCCCTGCATATTTTTCCAGCATGTGCAGCACAGTACCTCCTTTTTCATAGCTTATTTCATCAAAGATCTGATCTATCTCTTCAGGCGTGCGTACGTTTGTGCTTATAGGATGGGTAGACTTTATCTGATCCGCAACGAACGCAGTAGATATAACTTCGCTGAAATACTGGCTTTTCATGTTCCATTCTGGATATACGGCGTCCATGGCCTTGAAGCTCATAAATGTGGCGAAACTCTCATTAAGCCACAGGTCGTTCCACCATTTCATTGTTACCAAGTCGCCAAACCATTGGTGCGCAAGTTCATGTGCAACTGTTTCGGCGATCTGCTGCTTTATCGAGATAGGCGTTTTTTCATCCCCTAGAATGGCTATTTCCCTGAATGTTATGGCACCCCAATTTTCCATGGCCCCTGCTGCAAAATCAGGTATTGCAAGTAGGTCCACTTTCGGGAGTGGGTATTTTATTCCAAAATAATTCTCGTAAAAAGCTATGAATTTTTTGGCATATTCTAAGGGGAGTTTTGCCAGCTCCTTTTTGCCTTTCGTAAATAATACGCGTATTGGAAGTGAGCCCAGATTCCCTTTTATGCTTTCGAATTCGCCAACCCCCAAATATAGGAGATACGTGGACATTATCGGCGTTTTTTGAAAAATAAACTCATTCCTGCTGCTGTTTATGATCTTGACCTCCTTTACAGGCATGTTAGACACAGCCTCCATACCCTTGTCTACCGTTATCGATACCTCGAAAGTAGCTTTCAATGCAGGCTCGTCGAAACAGGGGAATGCAGAACGCGCATCAGGAGCCTCGAATTGGGATGATAAAAGATATTTGTCCTTGCTGCCATCCTTATATACACTGCGGTAGAAACCGTACATCTTATCGTTGTTTAAGCCGTTAAAATCTATTACCAGAAGAACATCGCCGCTTATCTTTTTATCCATCCTTATTGACAGATGTTTTTCTTTTTTAAGCACCGAAAATCTGATATGCTGTGGTATGCCTTTTGAATACAACGTTACGGCTTTTATGTCCAACTCGTTTGCATCTAGAATTATTTTATCCGTTGGCTTTTGGAGCACAATAGATATGGATTCATGGCATGAGTATATGAACGTTTTCATGTTTGTTTCAATTTTAAGGTTGTAGTTTTTGGGCATTATGTTTTTGGCAATTGTTTTATATCCTAAGGTTGACATCATATCACAAAATAATGGGTATCTAAATAAATTTAATGTGTTTGGTGGAAAAATGGTACGGTTAAGCTGGTTTGGACATGCGGCATGGCAGATTGAATTCCGCAGATGCAAGGTAATCATAGATCCGTTCCTTAATGGCAATCCCAGCGCAAGCATATCGCCGGATGAAATAAAAGGCGTTGATTATGTGCTGGTTACCCATGATCACTCAGACCATTTGGGCGACGCAGTGGAAATTGCTAAAGCAAATAGAGCAAAATTCGTATCTATATTTGAAACCTCAAATTATGCAAGGAAAGGAGGGCTCCCAGATGATGATATAATAAGCATGAATATAGGGAGCTTAAACGATTTTGGTACAATACATATAGGATTGGTGCCTGCAGTGCATAGCGGGAATCCGACAGGTTTTATAATAATGAGTGATGACAAGACGATATATCATGCAGGCGACACGGCACTTTTCGGAGACATGAAGCTTATTGGAGACATGTATAAGCCTGATGTCGCACTGCTGCCAATAGGTGGATTTTTTACCATGGGCCCTGAAGAAGCAGCCTTGGCGGCAAAGATGATAAAGGCAAAGGTGACTATGCCCATGCATTTTAATACATTTGAAGCAATAAAGCAGGATCCTGAAAGATTCGCACGCGGATTAACAGGCATAACCGATGTCAGGATATTGAAGCCGGGTGAGTCTACAGAGATATGATCCTATGCTTTTATAGGATTGACATACCTGCTTTGGTCCTTGAACCCTATTGCGTCAAGCATAATCACTTTTATCCTGTTACCGCTCCGCAACACTATTTTATACATAGGCAAGTGGACAAGCGCTACGGACGATACATTGCATCCGGGGAATATTAGCCTCGCATATTTTATAAGCTTCTGCTGGCTCACATTGGTATATGGCAACGTGCCGGCAGATTTTTCTTCTATGCATTCCACAGGCTTCTTAGATGCATATTTGAGGAACGTATTTATGATATATTTGTCCTTGGATTTTCTTATGATGCCCCTCCTTTCCAGTGATGGCAGTATAACTGAAAGCCTGTTTTGCGAAAACCCTGATTTGATTGAGAGTTTTTTGATATCGAGCCCGCCGTGTATTACGAGCGCCCGTGATATGTCCTGCTCTGGCTGAGAGATGGGAATTGACTTGCTTATGCCCGGCTCGATGAAAACTATTGATTTTTTTATTTGTATGATTTTCCCATCCGGGCCGAGCAATGAATAGAACTCCTTAAAAGTCGATGCATTTTTGGTTGGTTGTATTATCTGCACATTGAGCATAGGCAGATATGCCTTTTCCACAGATTCCACATTTTCGCGGTTTAGACGCATCTTATTTATCGGATTATGGGAAAGCTTCAACGCAAAGGATTTTGCTTGCTCGATATCATAGTTCCCTTTTAGGACAAATAGCTTAGAGGTTTTCTGCTTCAGGCTTGCACCCTCTTCATTCTTATGCTCCAAACTTTCAGACAGGTTTTTAATAACGTCTGATATGTCTGTTTTTCTGCCATGCATGCCTGCAAGATCAGGAGTATCTCCCATATGCGACATTATCCTTTGCTTTACTTTGAAATAATTGTCCACATTTATGCCGAAGGGCATGAAGTTGCCGGCTGGCAGTTTTGTTATAGCCTCAAGCTTCTTTCTATCCTCGAAAAGCGTACTCACTGCTGAAAGGTCATTTTCTATTGTAAGCTTGCCTATGAACCCGTATGAACATTGAGCCAGTACATTTTTGCTTATGTTCGCAGGACGCTGCGTTGCTACTACAAGGCCTATGCCACGCTTGCGCCCCCTGACGCTTATCTCCTCTATCATGTTTACCCCTTTATGCATCATCTGCGGAGCAAATTTGTCCGCCTCTTCGACTATCACCAGATATGGGGATTTTAACCTTTCTTCGATATAATAGAGCGCCTGCAGCATGTCAAATACGTGCTTTGATTTATCAGTAAGATCAGATACATCAAATATTATTGGAATCCCTGCTTCTATGCTTTGTGATGCAAGGCGCTGATAGTCAATATCATGCTTTACATCCGATGATGGGTCTTCGCTTACCCAAAGTGCATTAAAAATTGATTTTAGGTTCCTGTATTCGCCCTCGGTATCAATCACAATGAAAGGCAGTTTTGCTTTACACATTTCTTCTATCAGTACGCCTATCAGGAAGGATTTGCCTGATCCGCTCTGACCTATAACGCAGCACCTTCCCGTGATTACCTGCTGGGCATCAAGGTTTACGCCTTCGGATAGATTCAGATACATACAACCCCATCATTATTCCAAATAAAATTTAATAATGCTATGCATGCCCTCTGAAACTTTTATGTCTCATGAATTTGGCATGCACAATTCATCCACGGCCTTCAAGCCGTGGTATTCTTGCCTTAAAGGATAAGTTTTTCCATTCTTTTATATAATCTTGCCCTGGATGCAAGGTTGCTTTTTATGGCATCGGCGCTTACATCAGATCTGGCATTATGCGATTTTATCGCAGTGTCAGCTATTGCAATTGCTACATCAGATATAGCTTTAGAAAGCTCTTTTCCATCTGATATCGATGGCAGTATGTGGTTCCTTGCCAATCTTTTGCCTACGCTTCTTGCAAGGGCCTTTGCTCCGTTATATAGCATTGAGTAATCAATCCTTGTTGCACCTGAATCCAGAAGCCCCCTCATTACGGCAGGGAAGCTCATCATGTTGTTAACTTGGTTTGGGGCATCAGACCTTCCAGTTGCGGCTATGAACGCACCTGCCTCCAGCGCTTCTGCATATGATATTTCAGGATCAGGATTTGCTAATGCGAAAACTATGGGTTTCTCGTTCATCTTTGATATGATCTCCTTGCTGAATGCATTGGCCTTCGAAGCACCTATTAAGACATCGGCGTTTTCTATTATATCCGAAAGCGTACCGCCCTTGTTTGCGCTGTTCGTGATACGGGCTATCTCATCCTTGTATTTGTTCATGTGCTCCTGCCTGTCCTTGTATATCAGCCCGTTGCTATCCAAAACATAGACGTTTTCCATCTTCATATACCCAAACATCCTCGAAATACCCAGGCCTGCTGCACCAGCGCCGTTCACCACTATCTTCGACGCCTTAAGGTTTTTCCCGGCGATTTTGAGCGAGTTCATGACGCCCGCTATGGCCACTAGCGCAGTGCCGTGCTGATCATCATGCAATATTGGAATCTGCAATTCATTTGAGAGCCTTTCAGTAATGCTGAAGCATTTTGGAGACTCTATGTCTTCTATGTTGATGCCGGCTATAGATGGAGATATATTCTTTACAAAATTTACTATCTCGTTTTCATCCGTAGTGTTCAGGCATAATGGCATTGCATCGATTCCAGAAAGCTTTTTAAACAACAACGCTTTGCTTTCCATTACAGGCAGTCCGGCTTCCGGGCCTATATTCCCAAGGCCTAGTATTCTCGTCCCATCCGATATTATCGCTATCGTATTCCCCTTATTTGTATAATCATATGCCTTTGATTTGTCTGCATTTATCTCCTGGCATACGTATGCAACTCCTGGCGTATAATATTTTGCTAAATCGTCTCCATTGGCCAGCCTTACTTTTGGAGAGCTTTCCACCTTGCCTTTCGATTCCATATGTGCCTTTAAGGCTTCTTCTTTTGTTACCATGATTACATCCCTGCAATTATATTAGGTTTTTCGGATCAAGTATCTTATCTAGCTTAGTCTTGTCCATTATGCCCATAGCAATGCATATCTCCCTTACGCTCTTCCCTTTATCGTGGGCGGCTTGCGCAATCTCTGCAGCCTTTGCATAGCCGATATAAGGGCTAAGTGCCGTAGCTATCGAGGTGTCCATCTCTATATGCTTTTCTATTGCTTTTGTGTTGGCCTTTACGCCTTTGGCGCACCTTTGGGTAAATGAGTCTATGCCATTGCTCAATATATCAATAGAGTATAAAAGATTGAATGCTATAATGGGCATGAATACGTTAAGTTCAAGCTGCCCTGCGTTCGCAGATTCCCTGATTGCTTTGCAATTGCCCATTACCTGAAAGCACACCATATTCAGCATTTCTGCCATGCTTGGATTTATTTTGCCTGGCATTATCGATGATCCTGGCTGCACAGGCGGCAATATCAATTCGTTCAGCCCCGCATTGGGGCCGGAACCCAAGAGCCTGAAATCGTTAGAAATTTTCCCAATCAGTATCGCAGCCGTTTCTAAGGCATTGCCCAGCACAATCTCAGCGTATTCGTTTTGCATGCCTGCAAAAATGTTAGCTGAATGCTTAAATCTGGCCTTCAACATATTGTTCAATTCGCGTATGGCAGTTTTCTGATAGTCTTTCGATGCATTGATGCCGGTGCCTAGCGCAGTGCCGCCCAAAGGTATTTCCAATAGCTCATTAGATGCACCATTAAGGCTTTTTATTGCATACGCCACACTGCCTTCGTATCCTTCAAATTCCTGACCCAGCGTCATTGGCACTGCATCTTGCAGATGCGTGCGCCCTATCTTTATTATGTGGGAAAATTCTTTTGATTTGAGTGCCAATGCAGATTCAAGCCTTTTTAAAGAACCATCCAGATTTTTAAGTTTTAGATAGGCTGCTATTCTTGTGGCTGCATGGTACGTATCATTTGTAGACTGTGACATGTTAACATGGTCGTTTGGATGTATAAACCGGTAATCGCCTTTCTTCCTTCCTGAAAGCTCCAATGCTCTGTTTGCTATGACTTCATTCAGGTTCATGTTCGTGCTCGTGCCTGCGCCAGCTTGGAATATGTCTACAACGAATTGATCGTATAGCTTTCCTGATATGATCTCATCACATGCTTTTATTATGGGCAGGGCCTTTCCCTTTTCAAGTTTCCCCACTCTCATATTAGATATGGCTGCAGCCTTCTTCAAAGTAGCATATGCGATTATGAAAGGCTGCTGTATGCGCATCCCAGATATTGGAAAATTTTCTTTAGCCCTTTCGGTTTCTGAGCCGTAATATGCCACGTAAGGAATCTTCACATTTCCAAGAACGTCCTTCTCAATCCTATATTTTGAACCCATCTCAACACCAGATTCTGCATAACTTTATATACTTTAATTCATTATCTCATTTGTCAAATCAAGATAAAAAGGTATTCCTTGAAAATCTTTAGGGGCACTGCGATGGCTGATAGTTACGATAGGGTAAAAACAGATGTTTTGATAATAGGCGCAGGTGGAGCAGGCATGCGCGCTGCCATATCAGCCTCTGAAGGCAATGCATCAGTCACGGTTGTTTCAAAATCCCTGCTCGGAAAGGCGCATACGGTTATGGCAGAGGGAGGCATAGCCGCATCTGTAGGCAATGTCGATAGCAAGGACAATTGGATGGTGCATTTCTCAGACACCATAGTAGAGGGAGTATACCTCGCAAATTGGAGGATGGCTGAGATACTTGCCACTGAAGCGCCTGATAGGGTTTATGAGCTCGAAAAATTCGGTGCGCTTTTTGATAGGACACCCGAAGGCATGATAATGCAGAGGGCATTCGGCGGGCACACGTATAGAAGGCTTTGCCATGTGGGCGACAAGACCGGACTCGAATTGATACGCACGCTGGAGGACCAAACCCTGCACAGGAACATAGCAGTATTCGATGAAGTTTACATAACCAAAATATTCTCGAATGACAAAGGGGTATATGGAGCGATAGGCATCCGCTTCAGAACTGGAAGGTTTGTCGTCTTCGATGCCAAATCAATATTAATAGCTACAGGAGGAGGAGGGCGAGTATATAAGACTACATCGAATTCGTGGGAGTCTACTGGTGACGGATTGGGGCTGGCTTATGATGCGGGAGCGGTGCTCATGGACATGGAGATGATACAGTTCCATCCGACCGGCATGGTATATCCCCCTGGAGTCAAAGGGCTTTTGGTCACTGAAGGCGTAAGAGGGGAAGGAGGCATACTGCTTAACAGCAAAGGAGAGCGTTTTATGAAAAGCTATTCCCCTAAAAAGATGGAGCTTGATGCGCGGGATGTAGTAGCCAGATCAATATACTACGAGATACAGAAGGGCAATGGAACAGAACATGGAGGCGTATACTTAGACATAAGCCATAAAGGGGCTGATTTTATAAAGAGGAAGCTTCCGGGCATGTATTCCCAATTCATGGATTTTGCAGGAGTAGATATAACAAAGCAAAAGATGGAGGTCGCACCGACCGTACACTATCAAATGGGGGGCATAAAAGTTGATCCCGAGACCTGCAAGACGAACGTAAATGGCTTATTTGCTGCAGGTGAGGTCGCTTCAGGCCTACATGGCGCCAATAGGCTTGGCGGCAATTCGTTGGCTGACATACTCGTATTCGGCAAAAGAGCAGGAGAAGCCATTTCAAAATATATCAAAAACGCGGCTGAAAGCTCAGTGAGCGAAACGGACATATCCAAAGAGATGACAAGGGTTGCCAGGTACGTAAACGATGCAAACGGAGGCACTAATCCATATTTGCTTGTAGAAAAGCTCAGGGACACAATGCAGAACAATGTTGGCATAGTCAGGAACGGAAATGATTTGAGCAAAGCGCTCAAAGACATCGAATCCCTTAAGCATGAATACAATAAAGTCGCAGTGCGCGGAGGAATGCGATACAATCAGGGTCTTCTCACGTGCTTAGAGTTAGGGAACATGCTGATTGCAGGAGAAGCCATAGTAAGGAGCGCATTGCTCAGGAAGGAAAGCAGGGGCGCACATACCAGAAGCGATTTCCCTAAAAAGAGCAGGGAATGGCTTAAGAACATAATCATAGAAAAAAGCAGCGATGGAAGCATGTCCCTCGATGCCGTGAAAGTACCTGTGATGCCCGACAGGCTGAAACAATTTGTAAAGGAAGAGGGATATGAATGACAGCTGAAAAAAAATTTACAATAAGCATATACCGGAGCGATCCATCAAGCGGTGAAAAGGGATTTTACCAGGACTTCGAAGTGCCTTTGGAAGAAGGCATGGTAGTGCTTGATGCAGTACGCTACGTGGAACAGAATTTAGATACGACACTTGCAGTACGATGGAACTGCAAGGCAGCCAGGTGCGGATCGTGTGCTGCCGAAATAAACAACATTCCGGCACTCATGTGCAAGACAAGGATAGACAAGCTTAACGGCAATGTGAAGGTGGGGCCGATGAGGGCATTCCCTCTTGTAAAGGATCTGGTTACTGACGTATCCGAAAATTTTGAGATAGAGAGAAAGATGCCTGCGTTTAAGCCAAAGGAGGGCTTGCCTGAGCCGTGGCACATAGAGCAGATGGATGTGCAGCGCTCACAGGAATTCAGGAAATGTATAGAATGCTTTTTGTGCCAGGATGTCTGCCATGTAGTCAGAGAGCACAAGAAACCTTATTTCGGGCCAAGGCATATGGTCAAGGCTGCATCACTTGACATGCATCCGCTAGATTCAGCAGACCGATCAGAATTCTTGAATAAGGAAGGCGGATTGGGATATTGCAATATAACAAAATGCTGCCAGGAGGTATGCCCTGAAAATATTGCGATAACGGACAATGCAATCATACAGGAAAAGGAGAGGGCCGTAGACGATTCATACGACCCGCTTCTGTGGCTGGCTAAAAAGCTTAACAGGTGACTTTATGGATTTTAGACGCATCATACCTGGAGAGTTTCTTGAACCAAACTGGAGGCTCTGGTCATTCATATTCCTGATAGCGTTCACCATATTTGCGATGATGTCATTCCCTGTAAAGGAATTGAACGGCTTGATAGACCCATTCTATTCCCCTACAATACTAGTATTGCCGTTCGTCGGGCTTTTTAGGCTGACCTGCTATGCATACAGGAAGGACTACCACAGGCACGTGTTTAAGCATCCAGTCGCATGCGCGACGAATGCAAGGGAAGACAGCGCAACTAGAAGCTATAGCGGAGAAACAGGATTCTTCAGGATAGAGAATCTTCACAGGTATTTCATGTATTTCTCTGTATTGATCCTACCATTCTTCTTCTACGACTTCTATATTGCAGTGGCTTATTCAGGCATATTCAAAATAACATTGGGCAGCCTGCTGCTGCTCGCGAACGCTGTCGTTGTTACAGTTTGGGTGTTCTCCTGCCATGCAGTAAGACACCTTACCGGAGGCAGAGTGGATTGTTATGGATGCAAACTTGCCGGAAAATCAAGGAACAAGTTCTTCAGATTCCAATCATATTTCAATGTCCATCATGAGGCACTTGCATGGACCAGCCTGATACTGTTCATAAGCGTAGATCTTTATTTAAGGGCGCTTTCAGCTGGCCTGCCGCTTAACTTTACAATTATATCCCTGGTGATACCATGAAAAGATTAATGCCGTCGAAATACAGGTATCCGCTTTTCTTCTTAGGGATTATGCTTATAGATGTGTCAGGTTTCCTTTACAAATATCTTCATGCTACGCTTTTGCAGACCGAGATATTTGTAGTAGTAGGATTTTTCCTGTTCCTCGCATCGATAGTGCTTTGATACGCCTGGCGGATGCTTTATGCATGGCGTAGATTTGAATGGACTTCGCGGGATTTTCATGCGCCCTTTTTATAGGGCGGATTTTGAACCCGCAACCTCCTGCATGCCATGCAGGCGCGCTACCGTTGCGCCAGAAGCCCAAAGGATAAGCATCATTTTATTTGCACCATTCTATTTATTTAGAATGGCAACAAAATGTCCGAATGAATATTCAAATGCATTGCTATTCATTTTTACACTGGAGACACAAATATTATATTCCCGCCGCGCAGCAGTATTGTTCCGAGCTTGGCTTTTATCTCTCCATCGCCATTGAGCTCCTCTGCACTCTCCAATACTATGTTCATGTGTGCATCGAAAGATGTCACTTTTCCGCGTATGCCTACATTGTTCTTCAGCCTTATCAGAACATGTTGCCCTATTACCTTATTCAGCAGATCGAAAGGCCTTTCCTGTCTATCTTGTACCATTCTTATACACCAAAACAAATTCATAAATCAAATCTACTTTTATATCTAGGTCACTTTTCTGCGTCAACCTTTTTAAGGTCTTCTTTTTTTATAGCCAGCTTTATCCTGCCCGTACCTACGTTTATCTGCTTGCCTATGAGTATGTTCTCCGACACGCCCTTGAGCGGATCGCGCTCTCCGAACACGCTCGCGTTCACAAAGTGCTTTACGGTCTCTTCGTACGATGCCCTTGCAAATACCGATGCTTTGTTGCCTGCTATGCCATGCCTACCTGCACTCTTGATGCTGCCTCCATATGTCATGGCGTCCGCAAGCAGCCCTATGTGCCTGAACCCTACAGACACGTTTTCCTCGTCCATAGTTTTTTTAAGCTCGTTGGCAATCATGTTCCTTGCAGCTTCTATCCCATAGACCTTCAGCACGTCGAACATGTCATTGCTGTACAGGTGCTCTTTGTCGACGCCTTCTATATCGAGGGCGCCGGCCATATTGCTGCCGCTTGTTATTATATAAAATTCGCCATCGTCATCCTGCTGCACCGTTGCCTTCTTTATGCCTTGCAAACCTTTTACTGCGAAGTTGCGCATGTTGACGAACATGGTCCTTGCAGATTTCATCTCTTTTTTGCTTTTGTATTTTATTTTAAGCGAATGTCCCTCCTGCTCTGCATCTATATTTTCGAACTTTGCCTGAAGTTTTCCAGATATGAATTTTAGTGTTAGATCGGACTGCGCTAGTTTTTCTTTATCAAATTCTAGCACCATCGTAACGTTCTTTAGGTCTTCGGTAAAGTTTTCCAGAAGTGATTTTACCAGAACTTCTTCGAACTGCGCCTTTACCTGCTTGGCCTTCTCGTAGTTTTTTGCGTAGCTTTTATCAAGCCTTATGGTCATCAGGGGAGACTGCTGCTTCTTTCGCGCATCGACAAGCTCCAATATCCTGGGAAGCCCAGTAACTACTGAAGACGCTATACCTGCACTGTGGAAAGTCCTCAGTACCATCTGTGTAGAAGGCTCTCCGAAGGAATGCGCAGCCACTGCACCGACTGCTTCACCATATACTACATTGAATTTTTTTTCGTTTTTAGCACTCATGATTATGCACCTCACTCTTTTTGATGGGCGATTACCTCCAATGTAGGGTCTATGCCATCCCCTCCGTATAAGGTCTGTATCAGTTCGCCATTGGCATCCTTGACACTAAGGTCAGAATCTACATAGAAGTCCATCATGGCATTTATTAATCTCCTGTACATGTATCCGCTTACTGCAGTTACCAATGACTTTGTCATTTGTGAATCCCTAGAACCCATTGCGTGCTGATACATGTCTGTAGGTGTCAGGCCCTCGAAGAAGTTTGACGTTACGAATCCTTTTGATTTTGGATCCTTTGTATTCCTCTTGAAATATGGAAGCATGCGGCCGTTGTACCCTCTGGTAGGACGCTTACCCCTGACAGATTGCTGACCCAAAAACATGCTCATCTGTACCATGTTGAGGATATTTCCTCTGGCGCCTATCGAAGCCAGCAGATATGCATTGTTAGACTGGTTTAGCTCTTTATTTAGATATTGTACAGCCGTGTCCCTTGCTTGGCCCAATGTTGCATATAAGAGTACTTCCAAGGTTGATTTCTTTGTATACCCTGGGAGGGATTCGAGCTTTCCTGCTTTGTAGCTGTTTATAAGCTCTAATGCCTTGGCCTCATAGCTTTTTATTATATTAGCCCGTTCGCTGATTATTTTACTTGACAGATAGTAATCCTTAACGCTAACGGTCAACCCGTATATGTATGCAGCCCTTAATGACAGTTTTGCTATGTTCAACAGAAACTTTTCGTTGAAATCAGGACCGTACTCGATGAATATGTGAGATATCAGAACTCCTCCCTTTTCTCCCACCAGTTTGTTGTCTATTATCCCCTCTACTAGTAATCCGTTCTTTATTACGACCTTGCCATGTTTGTTCTTGCTTTCAAAATTCAACCCATTTGGAAGGGTCATGGAAAATATTGATTTACCGGAATACATTCCATTTTTCTCTGCTTTGGGCATTTCATATATGCCCAGATTTGCAAGCATCGACATTGTTTCTTCCTTTGTGTAATACGAATTATCTTTGGTGAGCAGGTACATGCCGGCTATTTCATCTTCTTCTATGTATAGCAAGGGATTGCCGTTCCTTGGCGACAAGACCTGATATTTCGGTTGCATTAGATATCTTGCTTCCGCCTGCGATTCCAGCGTTTGCGGAACGTGCAGGTTCATCTCGTCACCGTCAAAATCCGCGTTGTATGGGAATGCAGCAGAGACATGCAATCTTAGCGTCTTTCCAGGAAGCACCTTAACCCTATGTGCCATTATTGAAAGTCTATGCAGCGTCGGCTGCCTGTTGAAAAGCACTATATCATTGTCTACCAATTGCCTTTCTATTATATATCCCGGAACTATCTCCTTTAGCAGATCTTCCTGGTTGGTATCATTTACACGCTTCCTCGAGCCTTCTCTTGTTATTATATTGATAGACTTGGGGTATGATGTATTGCTGACGTAAACTTTTGCTTTCTCGATATTCCACTTTGTAACATATAATGGCACTGTCATGTTTTCGGCTATCCTCATCGGAACGCCAACCTGGTTTACAGTCAGACTTGAATCTGATGATATGACAGTCCTAGCTGAAAAGTTTACACGTTTCCCGCTTAGATTGTACCTTAAACGCCCTTCCTTGCCTTTTAACCTCTGTGCAAGGGTCTTCAATGGCCTTGTGCTCCTGTGCCTTGCAACAGGTACGCCAGGAGTCTCGTTATTGAAATATGTAGTAACGTGATACTGCAGCAGCTCCCATAAATCGTCTATTATTATCTGTGGGGCGCCTGCATCTATGTCCTGCTCGAGCCTTTGGTTTATCCTCATTATTTCTACAAGCTTGTGGGTAAGGTCGTCCTCGCTCCTCTCTCCTGTTTCCAGCGTTATGGAAGGCCTGACGTTTATAGGAGGCACTAAAAGTGAGGTAAGTATAAACCATTCGGGGCGCGTTGCTTTGTAATCTATCCCTAGAAGCTTAAGGTCATCATTGCTTATATTTGAAAGCCAGTCTTTTATTTCGTCTGGTTTCAGCTTGTTCCCATTGAGGTAGAAGAACGTTGGCCGTTCAAACTTCAGCTTCTGCTGTGGAGCGCCGCACGATGGGCACTTCTTAACTGATTTCAGCTTTTTTGTCAATGCAGCCAGCTTCCCGTTTGTTTCTGCTACGCGGTCTACATCCATATCGTCGCTTGTTACGAACGTTTCTATAGCGTCCTTAGCCACTGCCATCTGATTTTCATCAAGCAATATCCTATGGCATTTTTCACATGTCGATTGAAGCAAAAGGTATATTATCTTTGTAAATTCCGGATGTATGATAGGCCTTACCAGCTCTATGTGCCCGAAATGTCCCATGCAGGTCTTGGCCCTGCCTCCGCATGTCTTGCATTTGAGGCCTGGGTCTATAACCCCAAGGCGCTGGTCTACAAGGCCGCCGTCTATAGGGTATCCATCTTCATTGTATGTATCCGGCACTATGAGCTTTGCTACGCTCATTCTCTTTATTGCTTCTGGACTCAGCGTGGTAAACCTTATATTATCTATGATCTCTGCTTGCATTGCAACACCTCAATCGCTTTTCATCCTCACTCTTGGCAGTATGTGCATTGACTTGAGTTCATCAATCAATAGCTTGAACGCATAGCTTATCTCAACCTCTTCCAAACTGCTGCCTCCGCATAGAGGGCATACTGCTACGTTCTTTATGTAATCGTAATAACCTATGTCGCCGCAGTCCCTGCATATCCATACGCTTGCCTTATCGCTCTGGTCAAGCATACGCTCCTTGAGCAGGAGGCTGGCTCCATATCCTATGAGTGCCTCTCGTTCCATCTCCCCGAACTTCAAGCCGCCCTTCCTTGGTTTTCCTTCGGTAGGCTGCCTCGTCAATATTTGGACTGGACCTCTGCTTCTTACCTGCAATTTCAGGCTTACCATATGCCACAGCCTCTGGTAGTATACCACGCCGGTGAATATCTTGCCTTTGAATTTCCTGCCGGTCCTCCCATCGTAAAATTCCTCATCCCCGAATTCATCGAATCCGTATTCCTTTAATATGCTGCCAAATTCGTCTACCAATGCAGCGCCATTGTTCGAAAACGGGGTGCCGTCAAACTTCTTGCCTTTCAATGAACCGGCCTTTGCCCCAAGCATCTCCAACATATGCCCATATGTCATCCTATTAGGCAGGCCTATCGGGTTTAGCAGCATATCAGGCACTATGCCATCCTTTGTATATGGCATATCCTCCTGGTTAACTATCATCGATATTACTCCCTTTTGGCTTTGCCTGCTTGCAAACTTGTCCCCTATCTCAGGGATCTTGATGCTCCTTATCCTTACCTTTGCTATTCTGGTAGCACCTATAGTCTCGCTGAGCATCACCCTGTCAACTGTGCCCTGCTCCCCGGATCTCAGTTCCACTGAATTGTCGCGGACCTTTTCTTCTCCTATGCCAAAGCTTGTCTGCTCTTCCAGGAATCTTGGGGGCGATATCTTTCCGACTAATGCATCGCCTTCTTTAACATCCATTTCCGGCTCTATTATGCCATCTTCTCCAAGCCTGGAATATACGTGCTCTCCCCTGTATCCTTCCGCAGTAGGAGGAGGCAACGTGAAATGATCCTGCTGGCCTCCAGGATAGCGCATTTCTTCGTCGGCGTAAGACCTGAAGAATGCACTTCTTCCAAGACCTCGGTCTACTGCAGCCTTATTGAATACTACTGCATCCTTCATATTGTAGCCGTAATATGTACTTAGCGCAACTACCATATTCTGGCCCTGAGGATGCCTCTCAAGCCCTAATGTCCTATAGGTTATGCTGTCTATCAGTGGCAATTGTGGGTAGAACAGAATATAGGATCTTGCATCGTACCTATCGTTGAAATTTGTAGAATATAATCCTTGGCTCTGCTTCATGAAGTTCCATGCAACCGGGTGCCTTCCAGCATTGTTGAATTCTGGATACACGCTGCTGTTTACGGTAAGACCAAACATTATTGCCGGATCTACCTCCATGTGGGTCGTAGATTTGTTTATATGTGCTTCGTCTATGGCGACCTCTACGTTCTCCTCCTCTTCGGCGTCCAGATACTCTATTATGCCCCTTCTTACCAGATAATTGAAATCTATCTCACGGGTTTTAAGCTTCTCGCGCAATTCTGGGGTGAACTTGCTCTTTCCGTTTTCCATTAATATGTAGGGTTTCCTTACCCTGCCCTTGTCTGCATTTATGTGCACTTCGTTGAGCTTCTTAAAGTATGCTACATTTACCTCGTTGGATATGATGCCCTGCCGCCTGTTGGCCCTTATCTCTTCTGCGAATGCATTGCCATCCTTTACGGCACCTATTGCTCTTCCATCCAGATATACGTGACATTTATCATTAGTAGCCAGTCAAATCACCGTTTATTTATTTTCGAGAAGTTTTAGCTCGTCCAATTTTTCCTCAAGCATCTTGTGTTCCGCCCCTATGGTGACCTTCGACATCAATGCAAGATATCTAGTAAGGCCTACTTCTACGCCCTCAGGGGTTTCACTCGGGCATAGCTTGCCTATGTGCGTACCATGAACATCCCTCACCTTGAAATGCGGGTGTTTCTTTGCAAGAGGGGATTTTACCCTTCTTAAATGTGCAAAAGTCGACATTATATTGAGTCGGTCTAAAACCTGCGATACCCCAGTCTGCCCAGCAGGCCAAGAGCCTGTGCTCATCGAATATAATATTTTTTCAGTGAGTGTATCTGGATTTATGTTAGTCTTGACTGTAAGCCTCCTTCCCCTAGCTGTAGTCCTCTCTACGTGGTATTTTATGTCCTTGGTGAATGCCTTGAACGCAGTATTGAAAAGCTCTTCAAGAAGGTCTCCTGCCAATTTTACGCGCTTGTTGGCATAGTGGTCCTTATCGTCTTGCTTTATCCTTCCATATGCAACTAGCGACGTCCTTTCCGCCATCCTTATCAGATAGCGTGCCTTCTCCATTCTTACTTCAGGGGATGTTCCCAGGTGCGGAAGTATATATGTATCAAGTTGTGTTTCAGCTCTTTTTACCTGGTATGTAGGTGCTTGATTCGGCGCGGTCATGCGCCCCA
>JAJYUR010000020.1 GCA_021792395.1 Microcaldota archaeon | reverse complement strand
CAATCGTAAAAAATCTTGATATATTAAGGGATTATTTAAATATGGGCTTTATGCCTTTGATGCACAGCGATGCCCCTATAAACTCCAAGAACGGGCTCTCAATACTTTCTGGAGATGATATGGCAGTATTGCTGGCCAATAGATTGAATGCCAGCACGCTTATCTTCGGCACTGACGTAGATGGGATTTACGATAAGAGCAGAAAGACAATAGGTTCAATCAGCAAGAAGGACTTAAAGAAAATAAGTATATTGGATAAAGATACCTGCGGAGCTATTGATGTGACTGGAGGAATGAAAGGAAAACTGATGCAGATATACAAGGCAAAGAAGGGCATAAAAGTTTATATAATAAATTTGCGCAAGCGAGGCGAATTAAGGAAGGCAGTAAATGGCAAAAAAACCGGTACCTGCATAAGCTAACGTCTATTGTCGATGCCTATGCGCATGTATAAGTATAAGGGCATTGCAAAACACTAATTGCGATATTTATGGATAGTGCTGGAGACAGAAAAACCGATATAGTTGGAATCATCCCGGTTCATGAAGGGAGCGTATTATACCTAAAAAGAAGCCAAGATGAAAAACTTTTTCCGGATAAATGGTGCATACCTTCCGGGCATATGAAGGAGTGGGAGAGCGAATCGGATGCGGCATATCGAGAATTTATTGAGGAAACCGGGATTCGAAGTATTAGCAAAACTGATATAAAGTTTATGCAAAATTTCAATTATTCTGTAAATATGGGCGGAAAGAAATTGGATTTGAAGATAGCCCTTTTCTACGCCGAGCTGAATGGCACTATATCAGTTAAATTATGCGATGAACATACTGATTGCAGGTTTATAAACATTAAACACCTGACCGCCGAAGAAAACCTTGGTGTTCTGCCTAAGCTGCGCGGATTGCCATCCATGCCTGACAAATCGGAATTTACAGAAATAGACCTTTATATAATTGAAAAGTTCATTAAAGGGATTGATATACTGTGCAATGGAAATACACAGCAACTATCAAAGCAGAGAATGCATTAGCATATAAGTGTAAGCATTTAGTCTAGGATTTTGAATCACGATGCAACCAAGATGCATAATGTGGTCATGTGGAACTGAAAAAACTCACGAAGGAGGAAGAAGACGTAATAATTCGCAAAGGTACTGAAAGACCATTTTCTGGCGAATACGATAAAAATTTTGATGCAGGCACATACATATGCAAAAGATGCGGAGCATCACTATACTCATCAAAAGACAAATTCGATGCACATTGCGGCTGGCCTAGTTTTGACGATGAAATAAAAGGTGCCATAAAAAGAGTCATTGATGCCGATGGAATAAGGGTGGAGATAGAATGCGCAAGATGCGGTGCACATCTGGGGCACATATTTATAGGGGAACATTTGACAAAAAAGAACGTAAGGCACTGTGTAAATTCAATATCTATGAAGTTCATACCTGGACCTAAAGCAAGAAGGGCGTAACGCCAGAATGCCGAATGCAATGATCTATAAGTGTGAGACCTCAACCTTTTTATAATTTTGTCGTGCTCTATGTCTGAGTCAATGAATCAAAAAATCCGCAAGCCAATACGCGTGATAACAGACCTTGTAATACTTGTAATGGTCATTGCTGTGATTGCATACATGCTTACGTCATTGCACCTTGTGCCAGTTTCATACTCGTCTGTATTCTACGGCGTTGTTGCCATAATATCCGGGCTTGCAATAACCACCATAATCTCAAAGGCAGTATATGACGGAATGTCAAAATCCGTAGGTGCGCATAATGCGGCATCGCTCAGCTTCATAATAAAAGTCGTAGGTTACACACTGACGCTGCTCATATTCTTCTCTTATTTCAAAATAGGTTTGGGGGCAGCTTTAGCTGCAGGCGGCTTCTCTGGTCTAATTATAGGCCTTGCATCACAAAACGTTTTGTCCAACATATTTGGAGGCATAATGATACTGGTTACGCGGCCATTCAAGGTAGATGACAGAATAACTGTATCAACATGGCAATACGGACTAGATGCTCCTGCATATCCTCCAAAATTTTGGTCAAATGATTTCATAATACCTGGATATACAGGCATAGTGAAAAACATATCACTTATATATACATACATAACGACAGACGACAACACTCCTTTAAGAATACCAAACAGCATACTTGTACAGGCGGCAATATTCGTCCAAAACGGGAGTGGTGCCAGGGTTGTAAGAACGAAATACGAAATACCAAAAAGCGTAGATCCTGATGATGCGATAAATAACATAAAAAAAAGTGTCAAAAAACTTAAATTCATAAAATCCGATCCATCAATAAGAATATTGGAATCCACGCTTAATACGTACATAATAGTTATAGAAGCACTTTGCGAGGGGCAATACGAAGAAATTCCCAGAAGCGAAATAATAAAGGAAACTATGAAAACAGTTAATAGCTTAATCAACAAGTAATGCAAGCTTCAAGTGTGCACCATGCTATAAATAGCAATAAATATCTGCGAAGAGGCAAAATCATACATGATAACAAGGTAGTACAAGGCGCATATAAGTGGGGAAAAATGAACTGCATATTGTTGGCATAGACGCCGCCCCACTCTGGATAATAAACAGGCTTTCAAAAAAATTTGGGCTGGAAGGATTCCAATCCATTATGCACAATGGCAAGCTTGGGAACCTGGAATCCACGCTTCCTCCGATGACTGGGGCCGCATGGCCCAGCATATACACCGGCATGCCGCCATCAAAGCACGGGCTTATGGATTTTTTCACTATAAGCAGGGACTATGAGAAACAGCTAGTGTATTTCGACGAATCAATAGCCGAGCCGTTTTGGAAGACATTATCAAAGCAGGGAAAGAAGAGTCTTGTAATAACCCCTGCCATGGTGGTAAGGCCGATTGAGGATCCGAATGTAGATATGGTAACTGGTTTTCCGCTTCCATCAAAATTCTCTTCCGATAAGATCAAAAAAGAAGCGACGAAATACGGTTTTCTCGGTGAACCAGATATAGAAAAGGACATAAAGGATGGAAGCATGCCGTTAGAAGAGGCATCAATGAGGTTTTCTGAAAGCATAAAAAAGCGAGCCGAATTGTCAAAATCTCTCATTAAAAAAGGCAATTACAACCTTTCATTCACGTGCTTTACCGAAACTGACAGGCTTCAGCATTTCGCGCTCAGCCGCAATGACTGGGAAGCGCTTGTATATCCATTGTATAAGGAGATATCAGATTTCATATGGTGGCTTATAAATAATACAGGTGCAAAACGCTCTGAACGCAGCATAATGATAGTGTCTGACCATGGCGCCCAGCCGATATACAACAAATTTTTGATAAATTCATGGCTGATAAACAAGGGATATGCAAAATTCAAGGAAAACATTGGTGATGTTGCTTTAACGTACGGCGCGAGGGAAAAACTAATGTCCAGCAAGGCTCTCAGGAAAATCTACGATAAGATGCCTAAAACCGCCAAATCACTTACACGGAAGATGATAAGCTCATCAGGTGTGCGCGTAAAAGAAGGCACATATTCGAGGATGCACGACTTTGATCTTGATATGGGCAACACGCAAGCTTTCGCATCGATATCAAACGATCCGGTCAGCATGATATGGATAAATGACAATAGATTCTCTGAGCCTGCAGTCAAACAGGGCGAAAAAGCCATATTGAAAAAAGAACTGATACTGGGATTGAAAGGCCTTAAAACAGAAAAGGGCGAAAAATTGATAAATAAGGTAATCGATGGAAAAGCTTATTACGGGAGCACAAACATGTTCATAGCCCCAGACCTGCTCATAGAAGCAAGAAAGGGATATACTATAGACGTATTCAACTATTCGCCTGAACGCATATTCATGAAGCCTGAACCGGCAAAGAGTGGCGATCACATACGCGAGGGGATTTTTGGTTTCATGTCGCCAAACGGCAAATTTTTAACCGATGCACGCAGAGTCAAAAGTGTGCTTGACATACGTAATATGGTCCTTAAAGTTCTCTCGAAAGACTAAAGAAACGTTTATAAGCAGTGCTGAATTATGCATGGAAAACTATAAATATTAAAATAGTGGAATATAAGAGTGTGGCTCAAGAGGCGACACACATAGCAATCAAGCAAAGTGTTATTTATTTAATGTTTGAAAATATCTCTGCGCAGGGATGGCGGAGCCTGGTCAAACGCGACGGACTCAAGATCCGTTGGCTTAGGTCTACGGGAGTTCAAAAATACGAACAAATCTCCCTCCCTGCACACTTATCTTTCAAACTTCATGTTTACGGTGAATAAAATGGCAAAGACTTCAAATACTCAAAGACCTAAGACGAGAAAATCAAAGATTTTTGATATACCCAATTATGCACAGTCGGAAGAGTTCACCAGCTCAGCTGCGTGCGCGATGATGGTGCTAAAGTATACCAACAAGAATTTCAAGATGAAGAAGGAGGAGGAATTCAACATATGGCAGGAAGCTGTGAGTGGAAGCATATGGCACGGCTCCAAATATGGACTTGCTTATGCACTTGCAAAGCGCGGCGCGAAGCTCAACATATTGAGCAACAACCAAAAGGACGAGGGTTATGAGAGGAAACTTGCAGTATATGAGGGCATAAACCTTGATACTCTTAAATCTTCATATGATGAAGTGAAGGAAAAGGTAAAGAACCTGAAAATAAAAGAGGCACATGGCGTGGTAACCATAAACAACATAAAGAAGAGCATAAATGATGGGAATCTGCCAATAGTGCTTGTCAATGCCAACCTGATAAATCCATATCTAGAGGCATCCCCTCACTGGGTTGTAATAAAAGGATATGACGAAGACACGTTCTATATAAACGATCCGTATTCGGACAGTACCATAGCTATGGAGCCCGATACATTCAAGCAGGCCATAGGCTACGAAAACGAATACCATATGTTATCAGTTAGTGCAAGGAGGTCAAAGTAAACCTCTATTGCATACCTTCTTCTAATAAATGCTTCATTTGGTAAACAATAATCAAAAGGCGTGCCCTAATCTATTTGATCTATTTAAATCAAAAATCAGATGCTGCAGTTTGCAGAAGAAACCAGCAAATGGTAAAATTAGAATATAACCTCTTATATAACCGCAAGTACATACATTCTGCCGTAAAGACTGGTCGCAACCGAGTGCCTACTGTGCTTCTATGTGCTTTACTGCATATTCAATGCCGTGCTTTTTATGAAATTTCTTTTTATGCTTTGGATGTGGTGCAGCCTGCTTGCCCTATGCACGCTCCTGGTCTTCATTTTTATGGCCATATTGGAGTAGCAGCCTATGCATACCATCCTCTTCTCTATTGGTATATTGGCGCTGTTATATGCTGACGATGGCATCACGAATTTTACTTCGTTTCTGTCCATTTTTTTGCTGCATATCGAGCAGCTTTGGCTCCCTCTATCTATTCTCCCTATTTTGCCTATATCTCCCATACTCTACACTCCCTACCCTTTTACCCCTAGTTACTATTTTGTCTGAACCCCTATTTATGGGTTATTATTCCGATAAAAAGGCCCAAAAAATAAAAGCGGAAGTGTAGGTTTGACTTCATAAAAATGCCAAAAAGTGCTACCATAAACTATTTATACCTGCTTATTTTCATTTTTCTTAATCGCCGCGCTCTTCAGACATTCAAGAGTGCATTTCTTTACTGCATCTATGCCTGCATCAGTACGTATAGCATGTATATCCATATGCGTCTTTGATGCGCGATACCCATGCTTTATCAGGCATTCAATGACCCTTAAAGGGCTTACTGCTGCTATACCCATCATCTTCGTCAGGCGAGGAATGCTGTAATAAAGTGGCGTGTCTAATTCTGAATCCATCAACCCTATAAAGTTTATCGCATCCTTATCGTAGCCGTTTTCTTTCATATGCTTTGAAATATTGCTGATTATACTGTGGTTGTATATGCTGCCGGTCCATAAAGGCCCAGCGATGTATAAGTCAGAAGAGCATAATGTGCATTTTTTTTCAGGGAATGCCCTTTCATCAAGATTCCTATTTCCGCATTTATTGCAGTATGTTGCATACCCTAATTGAGATATGGACTTATATGCATATGCAGCGCCATGCACCAGCCTTATGAACACCCGCATGTAATGAAGGTAAGAGAACGAAGCTTCAACTTCTATTCCATAATTAAATTGGCCAGCCAGCCTTGCTATATATCCTATAAGTACCCTTATGCCTGCCTCGTAGCATAGTTCATTGTGCATGGGCCTTGCCAGATATATGCGCATGCAAGCCTTCTCCTGTGCCCCGCATAGCACTGCGGTGTCTGTAGATGTGACCATGAGCCTCGTGCCATCCTTTGATACCTTAAGAAGGTCCTGGATGTTCGGTGCTGCTGAGCCAAACGGATCCAAATCTATAAAATCATATTTATCTCCCTTCAGGTTGGCGAATTCTTGTATGCTGGTAGAGTATGCAATTGCATGCCTCTTTACTTTATTGAATCTGATATTCTGCATCAGGGTATTGTATGCGTCTATGTTTATATCTAAGAAAGTCACCTTGCCTATATTGGCTTCCTTAATGTATCGTATGCCCCGTATGCCAGTTGCAGAAGTCGCATCTAGCGCATTCGAGTCTTTATCTGCAAGCACTGCCATATACGCTACGCTGATGTCTCTGGATAATTTTCCTTTCGGATTCAGGAATGCCTTGTCGTAGTGCTTTATATTCGCTTTTCCTTCGCTATACATATTATGCATCTTTGCTGAAGAATATCTCTTTTACAGAATCTATTAATCCATGGGCATACGAGATGCTGGCAAAAGCGGTGAAAAGGTCACCTTTATCGAGATAGCTTTTTGCGTCTTTTGCATACATAACTGAAAGATCGATTACATGATTGATCCTTTTGGAATTCTCTGCTTCCTCTGGAATGCGGTACATTTTGATATCGTTTTCATAGAACATTGCAATATCCTTCTCTATCCTTGCTTGTGTGTCTTCCAAATACCCACCTAATACTGATTTATAACTTGCCATAAATATATTTAATGGTGTTTCAATGGCTGACCTATGGAGCGATTATACTGACAACATAATAAGCATAATGGAAGATGAAATAAAAAATAAGTATGGCATATCATTAAGGGACATATTTTCCGACCCTACTAGCGTATTAGGTACGGATAACATAGATACAAAAATAGCCAATGCGGAAGAAGATGTAAATAAGTATATAGCTGACGTGGATGCGTCTCTTGCAGATCAGAGAAAAGTATTGAATGACAATGCCTCAAAATGCGACTCAATGACCAAGCAGCTTAATCAGAACATAGTGATGCATACGCGCCAGAACAACGTGCCCCTGATAAAACCTGATTCGATTGACAGGGATGAAAACAGGGATGAAGTCATATATATAAGCAATGTGGAGAACGGAATTATGAATCTTATAGGCAAACTCATAGCCTCCTCAAATCTTGTCGCTGATTTTACCACCAACTACAATGAATATGCGATAGGTAATTGGTTCTTCAGCGGAACCAAAAATTACTCCATACGCGTTAACCTTGCAGATAACCCATTACTGACTTTGGACGCGACAAAAGAAGAGATTGCTTCCCTATTTGATGTAGTTAAAAACATTTTGAAAGGGTCATCAAATCAGCAAAAATGATAAACGCGGATTTGTCATAGGAATAACTGGCACTCCAGGTGCCGGTAAAACATTCCTTGCCAAGTCTCTTTCTAAGATTGTTCCAGGCTCAAGGATCATCGAGATAAACAATGTAATAAAACGCTACAGCTTATTTTCAGGGGTTGATGAATTAGGGGCAAAGATTGCTTACCTAAATGGACTTTCACTGCGGATTAATCGCATGATAAAGGATGAAACACACACTGTTTTCATAGTCGGCCACCTAGCCCAAGAACTAAGCATAAAATACGATATAATTGTGGTAAAGAGGTTAAACCTGAAGGAATTGCTATATAGGCTAAGGTATAGAAAGTATCCAGCCGCCAAAATCAGGGAAAATCTGATAGCCGAAGCTTTGGATTATTGCGGTGTCAAAGCGCAGTCGGCATCTAATGAGGTATATGAAATAGAAAGCGAAGCCTCAATATCAAAGATAAAATCATATATAAGGTCTGTGCAGGCATGCAAAGCTACTGTAAAACCAACTGCAAAACAAATTAATCATATGAAGGAACTGGCTGCGCTTGCAAAAAAAGAAAAGAAAATAGGTATATGACTTTTCATTAAATGTGGTTGTTTACCCATTCATCTTCATGTCGTCCCTTTCCTTCCTTATCCTGCACATTACGCATATATCGAGATTCTTGTCAAAATGCTTATCGCATACGTGCCTCTTGCATAGCTTGCATATGTGCGTAGCAGCATCCATGCATACAGCGCACACACCTAAATCCGCAGGGTTAACTTTTGATGCACCTGCTAATTTATTCCTTATCTTTAATGCACATGCAGTACATAGACCTGCCGAAAAGTCATAATGGCGGTCGCATACGCGCCTATTGCACTGCCTGCATGTGTGCGTAGCCTCACGCCCGCATATCTCGCATAGACTAGTGCGCGTATAGGGCTTATTTTGCAATCGCGGCTTACGGTCCATTGCATCACCAATCATATACCTGTTTTCTGAAGCAATGCAGAATATACCAATTTTGCATATTCCTCAGGTATCCTGTTGATAAATATCCTGCAATTCCTTTTCCGGATGTCTGGCGGAAAGCTGAAGCTAGGATCTTTAAATGCACTTTTTATAAGGGCGTCCGCATTCTCATATTTAGATTTTTCTATGGAACACAATTTGTCACCATTAAGGAACATGTTCTGTCCTTTAGAATGCTTCTTATAAAATGCATAACTGCCTTTTTTCATGAATACGCTTGGCCCTTCTATCACATTTGCATGTACCTCCTTTTTGTTCATTAAAAAGGCTATTGCAGCCCTATCCTTTGTAAGGTTTTGCAGTTCAAGCAGGGGTTCGAATCCATTCCTTTTCAGGCTATCTGAGAATTTTCCCCTCAATCTCTTTACCTGTGGCCATAAAGTATCTTCAGATATTGCCTGCACCTCTATGCCTATAGCGTAAACATCAATTTCGTATTTTTGAAGCATCCTAGATAAGCTGGATCTGGAATTTTCATCAGAATATTTTATGCCGTAAAAATTATTTACTGAAGGTTTATCAAGAAGCCTCCTAGATGCTATTACTAATCTTGATATCGATTCTCTAGATACGCTGGCTGCTACGTTTCTCCATTTGTCCGTTGGGTCTATGACTATGAATTCGGATTTGAAAAAATCTATATCCTTAGGGGCCTCATCTGCGCTCCTGATCTGTTTGCCTTTAATTATATCCAATACGAGTGGCAGTTCAAGATCTGCAAAACTTTTTATGAACTCTAAGAAGCTTCCATAATGGCATATCAGCAATTCGCACAAATATCCGGAAAAGCCTTCTATTCTGGATTCTGCCCCATATATGCCGTTGGCCCTAAGGAAGTATTTCAATAGCCTGACGTCGTCTTTCTGCTTTTCGTTCAGGTGATTCTTCACAAATATATTATGCAGTTGTGTTCTGTCTACGGCTGTGCCCATATCTGCCGAATCCTCAATTTTGAATGCAGGCACTATGTCTGCGCTTATGTCTAGTTTTTTGGATATCAATTTCAGATAAGGGTGTTCTGCATAGTTTATTACGAATGTCTCTCCATACCCTTTCTTTACTATCTTTCTAGCCAGGACAAGCGCCTTTTTCTCCATAAGCCTCTCTTCAGTAGTTTTAGGGAATAGCAGGAATATGTCTATGTCTGAATTTCCCCGTATCTGCGTGCCCCTAGCCACAGATCCTGCAAGTATTATCTCAACGTCCTTTGGGACTACCTTTTTCAGCCTCCCCATAAGATCATTAGAATACGCATTGAGCTCTTCTATCTCCTCTGCTGTAGGCCTTATCTCAGGCAGTATCTTGTTAAATATGTTTTTGAATTTCGATTCCTTTTCCGATCCGTAACCTTTTTTGGATATTTTCGAAACCATAAAAATCTATTTATAAATGAGTAAGCAATATTAATATCTTTACTGGTTTATCCCTAACAAAGGGCTCTTAGCTCAGGAGTAGAGCGTTCCGTTCGCAACGGAAAGGCCGCGGGTGCGAATCCCGCAGAGTCCA
>JAJYUR010000008.1 GCA_021792395.1 Microcaldota archaeon | reverse complement strand
GAATGATTTACGGTTGCGCATATTCGACGCCGCATGTTCCATCTGCGACTTCTGCTACCGTGCATTGACTGCTTCCAGAGTAAAGATATCCTGTATTGCCATTTATTACATCGGGGGTTTGATTGAGCAAGCCGTTCAAGCCTGTGCTCAGCGGCCAATATGCTACTGGAGTTGCGCCGCTTACCGTATTGTTAAGGTATAGCTCTTGTATCTGTGCTGAAGACAGTGCAACATTATAAATCTGTGCGTCAGCAATAGAACCGTCGAAGTATATCTGACCATAATGTTGTCCAGTTGGATCGGCGCCTATTGTTGCATAATCAAATGTTCCAGATGGGCTATATGTTCCAGTTCCCTCCGAAACAGTTTTTCCATTTACATATAAAAATTCATTATTAGAAGTTGCAGAATACGTTATTGCAGCGAAATACCATTTTCCAAAAGGTGTGGAGTTCCATAAAACTGGAGGTCCATTTATCCATGCATATGTAGAGCCATTACTATTATAACCCAAGAATGGGGTAGACCATCCGCCGCATGATAACGAGGTACAAATATTAACTATAGATCCACCGCCACCTAGACTATAATACCATGCAACCACAGTAAAATTATGATTAGTGCCTAACCATGTTCCCACTGGAGCGCCAATATATCCACTCTGCCCATTAAAGCTTGCGACGTCCGATATGCCTCCATATGGCAGTCCTAGCGCTGTTGTTTCGTTCATGAATCCCTTTCCTGCATAAGCAAGCGGCAATGGATTCAGGTAAAGGTGCTGTATCATGCTGCTACTGCATTGATTCATGCTCGTGCAGTTAAATATACCTTCAACAAGATTGGATGTGGGATCGTTTGGCAATGCATTGAATGAAACTGCAATTGGCGTGCCGTTATTGTTGTATCCGCTATAATCATTCGCATTTCCGTCTAGGGGCCACCATCCTGCTAGATTTGTGTTATTAATCGGACCTGAATTCATCCCACCCTTATATAAAGATTTTAATTCGGATTCGTTAAAGGATGCATTGTAAATTTGTATATTCCTTATCGATCCGTTAAAATAACGATTATCTCCTTGTTCACCAACTAAAAATATTTTATTAGATGGATTAGCTGATGTCAATGTAGCTGGATAAATATAAATTTGTCCATTAAGAAATACTTTCATAGCGCTTGTATTTATTGTAAATGCTACAAAACTCCATTTATTCAATGGTACAATTAGATTAGTACAGGTGGCTGCAGAATTATTCCATAAAAATAATGTGCCTGCTATCCCTCCGCAATATCCAGACCCCTTTGGCACTATGAAGAATTGATAACTTTCACCTTGGCCTGAACTGCTAGGTTGATTCCCATCTAATTCCATTATAACCTTCAAATGTGGGCTTTGAAGGTTTGTTGGGTATACCCATGCAGTAGCAGTTATTGGAAAGGCGTACGAATTTCCGGTTATATAACTACTATATCCATTGAAATGTGCTTTTCCACTATTAAATGTGGTTATAGGTGCATCTGGCAATGCGTCCAAAGTATAATTGGACAAACCACTGTATATTACATTTGTCGGAACACCGTTATTACCATTTCCGCTATAATCATTCGCATTGCCATTGAGCGGATACCATCCTACCAATCCAGCATTGCTTATTGGCATTGCAGAAAGTCCACTGCCATAAATTTTATTAATATCAAAACTTGAGAGAGAACTATTATACACTTGTAAATTTGATATTGATCCAATCAGTGTTCCCCCATTGCCCTGATTACTGCCTATATCTCCAGTTCCTGGTGTGCCTAATATGCCCGTAGCTGTATTACTGCCGACTATATAACTAATCTGTTGTTGTACTCCATTAATATATATGGATTCTCCACTTCCACTGCTCCATTTTGCTATAACATAATACCATTTATTAGTTTTTATTACACCTGCATTTGTTAATGCAGCAACTATCCATCCGCTACCAGAACCAAAATCTGCCTCTAATTGACCATTTGTATGCACATACATCTGTAAAACTTCTGGAGATCCCCAATCATCAGATAAAATTATTTGGTTGTTTCCCAACGAATTTAGGTACACCCAAGCAGATATTGTTGCAGTGCTGCTTCCAGAAATATGTGGAATTGAAGGTATGGCAATATACCCATTATTAATGCTTAAGTTCGCGACATTCCTATTAAGCAAATTGAACGAGGCTAAGCCATAATTAGATACTTGATTAACGCTTCCCTGAGCCTGCCCTAAATAATCAGGCGTGTAATTCGTCGCGAAATAATATCCGTTTGTTATCGCGTTTTTTAGAGTTGAAAGCGAATATGCTGCCAATCCTGGCCCGTTAAGTAAAACGTGGGTATAATTTCTTGTATCATTTATTACAGTTGCATTTGTATACAAGAGATATGGCTTCAACGGCGTGGTTGTATTTGTAATATTTGTTATCAGCCCTCCCATATTGCATACACTCTGGTTTATGTCTGCCGCATCCGGTGTAACAAGTATATAGTTTGCGTTCTCTACGCTTGATGATATGCCGCTGCACTTGGGTTCTCCAGATACATATGAAGGGGTGCCATATACAAACATGAAAGGCGATATGCTCCCTGCCTTTGCATATATGTTTCCTATGAGCTGCGCCTTAGGATATCCTGAATAAGGTATAAGCGTAGTGTTCATGCCTTCTTCAACGCTTAGAAGATCAGGCTTATATGCGACTGACACGCTAGTGTGTGCATATATTGGATATGTAGATACGCTGCCGCTCTGGTTTATGGATGCTAATGCAGTATAGCTTGCGCTTATGGCAAAAGCGCTATTTTGATATATCCTTAAGCTTCCGTTTGTTATATTCAGTGCTATGTTCTGCGCTGATGCGGAGTTTTTCAACGATGCTATATATTTACTCATGGTCTCTCCCATTCTGGAGGACATGTTATAACCGTTTATGGTGCCATTTTGCATTAATGTTGACAATACAAAAGAGGTATTGTTGATGAAATAATCTTTTCTAAGGGTCGGGTTTCCTTCGTAATAAATTGCCGAATATAGCGCGTTATTCAATGAGGTGTGCATAAAATTTGATATGCTGCCGTTCAGGTTAGACACAAACGACCCTGAGTTAAGGCTTTGGGATGCCTGCGATGCTATATTCGTATAATTTATGTTAAGAACCACATATGTAATGAGCTCGCCCAGCATGAGTACGAATAGCACTATGGTCAAAAGGGTCAGGAGTATGCCCTTTTTGCTTTTCTTCATCGCTTTATTCTTTTTCAATGCCATGTAACAACACTTACGTTATATATACTGCTTTTATTCCCTACGCTTAAAAGCATTGGGCTGGATGATTTGCTTACGAGATAGGCATCGCTTAAGCCTATCGGAGTGAAAGGTACCCTCTTATAAATTATATTGCTTGCAAAGCCTGCATTTCCATATCCAGAATAATCATTCACGTTTCCCTCTAATGGCCACCATCCTATAAGTTTTGAATTGCTTATTGGCATCCCACCTATTCCGCTACTGTAAATCTTACTTATTTGTGAAGGAGATAAAGATGTATTGTAAAATTGAACATCTGCTATTGATCCGTTAAAATACCTTATTCCAGTATCCGAGCCTATATAAAAATCATTTGATGTGAGAGGCACTGACGAAGTAGTATTTGGGGTCTGAACCCCATTTACGTAAAAAGAAGTAATGCCACTCTGATTCCTTGTCATTACAATATCATACCATCTGTTCGGGCTGCTAAAAGTATATCCTGTATTAATTGTTGTTACTCCAGAAAAAAGCCCAAACAGTTGTGATCCTGTACCAAGCCCGCCATTGCTAATGCCAAACCCATAGCCATTTCCAACTACGTTATTGTCCCACCCGTTCTCTACCGCAATTCCCAATTGGTCTAAATTTGCAGGGTTAATCCATGCTTCTACAGTCCAATTGATTATAGAGTTAGTTATATGTTTATCTGTAGTGATAGAGCTGCTAATGCCATTAAAAGATGCAATGCCATATGAAGGCGCATACGTATCGTTTATGAATATGGCGCTTGTGCTGTTCACTCCTATGTTATGTGCTATAAAGTTTGCATATGTGCTTTCGTTATTCAAATAAAGCTCCGATAGTGTATACAATAGGCTTGAGTTATTCGTTGCGTTATAATTCCCTATAGGAACATACGAAGTATTTACAAAATTTACACTGTGCTGAACTCCGTCGTAATTGTTTCCAGAATAGTCGTTTGCGTTTCCATTCAATGGATACCATCCAACTAATCCAGAGCCGCCTACAGGCACGCCCCCTATACCTTCATCGTATAGTTGGCTTACTTGGGAAGGCGATAAGGCAGTATTGTAAATTTGCAGATTGCTAACGTATCCGGGAAAATATGCATAGCACCCTGAATTTGGATTTGCACCTATCAACAATTCGCTGTTTGGACCAGTAGACAAAGTAGAACTATATGCGGTAGATCCTGCAGGGATGCCATTAATGTAAAAGTTTACGTAAGTCCCGTTATAACTAGCAGTTATATAATTCCAAACTCCATATGGTACTGGCAGACTGCTAAACATATTTGTCTGAACAGTCGGAGTAAATAATTCCAACATAACCGCATTTATCGATGTAGCCCATCCGCTGCCTCCGGAGACGCCGAATCTGAAAATTGCAGCACCCGGATAAGAAGTACTTGGAGGATTATAAATATTAGCAACGCTGACTTCACATTCAGAATTCGGAAATTCATATATCCATGCAGACAGTGTTATGGCATTGTTCTTTGAGAACGTGCTGTTGAAATTAGTATCGGCAACCGATATATAATCTGCTGGTGTTTGTCCATGTTGGTTCAAGTACCCAAAATCTGCGTATGGACTTTTATATGCCGATTGCACAGGATTTGAGATTATTCCAGAAGATGAAACCTGCCCCAATTTGGTATTCAGCAGATTGGACAGCACTGTCGATGTATATGCGACAGGAGTCTGGTATGCCAATGGTTGCGTGAAGTGTACATATAGCAAAATGGAAATGGCTGCGCTTGCAACTATAAGGGAAAATACGGCATCGAGAGTAAATATGAAGCCCTTCATGTTCTTGTTTTTATTCATCATATCACTAACTCACCGCTATGGGTTTGTTGGTCCATACGTCTATCTGTATGTTTACCGGCTGGTTGCCAAGTGTCCCTTGCTCTTTTGTTACAAAGGTAGTCAATGCGCTATATTTCGAGGGGTTGTGCCCAATTGTCACATTTATGTTTTTCCCTGATATTATTATAAAATATGCATAGCCTATTCCTAGAGCCTGTTTAGTGGCTTCATAGCTATGATTTTCCATAGCCATAAAGGTATAAAGCTTGTTTTGTGCTATGGCTGTAGTGCCCTGCCTATTTACCAGCCCTATGCTTACGCTGCCCCATGTGGAAGTATTAGTGGTATTAACTAATGACTGCCAGTTGGACGGATATCCGGTTGACAATAAGGTATGTGCAAGCGTCTGTGCCTGCAATTCCATTACAGTACCTCCATTGCCATATGCGAGTGCAAGCTCACTGTTTATGTTGAACCATGTATAAGCCAGTATCGTGAGCGAAACAGTAAAGATGACAATGGCGAATATTACGTCGAAGCTCCAGAACTGCCCTTTAAAGTTTCTTTTTGCTATCATCATCCGCCACCAAATGGTATGCTATCTGTATGGTGCGCAGGCAATCCCTGTGCATAAAGCTGCTTTATCTGGGTTATAGTCAACGCTGCATCATAAAGCTGGGTATTGCTAATCTCTCCTGTAAAATATGATCCACCACAACAATAATTTCCTCCAATTACAAAACTATATCCTACTGTTGCATAGTCTGCAGGTGCTCCTAGCGTCCATGTTTGATTATTGCATATTCCATCATAGCACGCAGCAATCCAACTGGTTCCTGTCGGATTGTAATGGAAGACAGAGGTTACCATCACCCATGTATTGATAGGTATATCCGGCGATGAAACTGCTTGATTTCCTGCACCGCTTGCACAAGTGGGCGATGGAGAATTCCATTCTATTGTCTGTATAGCATATGTTGATGGACTGCTTCCAGCAGTAAGCCATAATCCTGACGTGCAGCCTGCCGTCTCCTGTATAAGCGATCTGCCTGTTCCAGCGGTTACCGGGGCGGTTTCTTTAATCCAGCTAACTATTGTCCAATTGCCTCCATCCCATGCATTGTTTATGGAGCTTGTTTGGGGTATATTAATGCCGTTCTGATTGCCATTTATAAATGCGACATTATTATTGCTGATATTATCATAAGATATTTTGTCTATGAAGCTCACGTTATAATTCAATGTGCCATTGTTGTTGTTTCCGGAATAGTCATTTGCATTTCCATCCAAAGGCCACCACCCTAAAAGTCTGGAGTTGCCGATTGGTGTTGATGTTATGCCTTGTGAATATAAACCGTTTATCTGAGTTGGCGTCAAGAACGACGCGTACAATTGCACATTCGATATTGATCCATTGAAACTGTCATATCCACCTGCCTGCCAAGCATCATTACCTATGTAGTATGGGATGGTTTGCAGCAAACCTAAACTAGGTGGCAATGTTCCAGAAGCAAACAGTTTGTTGTTCAAATAAACGTTTGTTGTGCCTGTGAATCCGTTGTATTGTGCAGTTATCATCTCCCACCTATCTTTTGGGAACTGGCTATTGCTTCCAGATGGCCATGCCAGGTAATAATTGTTAATGTACAAGACATTGCCGCTCCCCCATCCCTCAAGTTGGAACCCCTGTCCAGAAAAGGAATTCGGCAGGTCGCCGAATATGCCCTGCATATGGTTGCTTGTGGGTCCTTTGTAATATATCCATGCAGTAACCGTGAAAGTGCCATTCCTCTCTATGTTTTGCAGTGAGGAAGACGGTTTTATCGTTACAAATCCATTTTCTATGGCATTTGCAGAGGCTCCTGCGGTATCCCCTGGGAATTGGGCAGAAATGAAATTCGTGCCATTATTAGCTGCTGGGGTCCATTCTGGATTCGAAAAGCTACCGGTATTCCCATTACCACTCAAGTCATATGCTTTATTGCCATAACCTATGTTAAGAGGCCACCATCCAACAAGGTTCTTAAATGTAGACAAATTTCCATTGAAAAGATCAGTAGTCAACGTATCGGGCCCAATGCTTGAATTTGCAGTTACAAATAGCTTTTGAATTCCGCTTGCATTGGCATACTTTGTTATGAAGTTTTTGGTACTGTTGCCCAATTGGCCATATAAAGAAACATATCCTACTGGTGCATTTGAAATATAGTTGCCCGAGGTGCCGAGTACCAACGAACTTATCTCTGCCACGCCCTGATAAGTTATGTTATATGGTGTTCCATAACTTCCATATCCTGAGTAATCATTTGTGTTCCCATCCAAAGGCCACCATCCTGCGAGATACGTTGCGTTTACCGGGCTGCTGCCTATCCCATTATTATACATTTGAAGAATCTGGTTTGCCGAAAGTGGTGCATTATAAATCTGAACGTTCGCAATTGTTCCATTAAAGCTCTCAGCTACGCCAACTCCTATCGGGCCAATGCCCAATATCCATGGTCCGATAGTGTTAAATGTTGTAGTGGCTGTTGGAGTCAAACTTTTACCATTTATAAATAATGAAATATCCGTGGAATTAGCCCTTCCAACAATGAAGTACCATTTTCCAGGTATATACGGCGTAGCGCTTCGAATATCGGCAGCGTTATTGCATGCACCGAATCCGAATCCAGATGAAGTTGTCGCCCATACCTGATAGCCGTTAGTGCAAGTACTGCCTGTGCTTGAAAGGATGTCCCAAGCTGATGGCGGAGTGAAATTTTTGAATCTGATCCACATAGCAATGGTAGTCTCAGACCCAACGTTCAATGCACTGCTGCTTCCTAGGTTGATCTGGCTATAGGTGCTGAAATTTGCCGCTTTGGAATTCGCTATCTGCGACTGCTTCGGCACGCCTTCCAGGCTCAATATCGATGGAGGCACCTCATCAACATATATCTCGCCATTGACATTTGTCAGTTGGATTGTCCCTGTATATGTTGGAATGCTATAAAGATTTACCCCTCCGTATGAGCCGACAAGGGATCCGTTTATTATCAGGTTTCTTGAGTTACTATATGATGTGCCTGAAATCAATGTCGTACCTATTGTAGAATTCGCAAGTATTGCCCCGTCGCTGCTCATATACAGGTAATAAGGCGAAACAGATGCAGTAACTGGCAGCTGGACTATTGCAGAATACCCATTTCCTGCTGTCAATGCCTGATTTATATAGCTTGATATATCCTCGGTTACGAGTTGCAGCGAAGCATATTCTTGGCTTCCTAGCGTAGCAGCCCTTTGATTGGCTATTATGGCAAATATCACTAAGAATATAACAAGCACTATCGAATAGACTATTAAAAACTCAAGTGCTATCTGCGCCTTTTTGTTGCCTTCCTGCATTATTATCCTATTAAGCTTGGCAAATAATTATTAATAAATCTACCTTTATGCGATTCTGCAAAACAAGGCATATAAAATCAAAAATATCGATAACGCGAAATATGCTAGTGCTTAGTGCTTGAAAAGCTGAAATTGCTGCAGTACAAAGACAAAATCAATATTTATTATACCATGGTCCAAATACATTATAATTTTTATAATTAAGGTTGGATATACTATAGGTACAATGGACTTTATTTTTAAGAAAGGCAAAATACTATTTTCAGACAAAGAATTTACACTGCTAGATAAGCTTGTTGTAAAATTTACTAAGCTGATAAAATTTAGGTATGTTATTGTAAGCGGTTATCTGGCAATACTTTTTGGAAGAAGCAGAAACACTGAAGATATAGATTTGCTTATCGAAAAAATCGGAATAAAAAGCCTCAAATCATTGTTTGATTCTGCTAATAAAGCAGGTTTTTACTGTATAAATGCCGAAAACGCTGAGGATGCAAGCTATATATTGAACGAAGGATCATCGATAAGATTTGCGGAAAATAATACAATGGAGCCTAATTTCGAAATAAAGTTTGCTAAAAGAAACACCGACTTTTATAGCATGGATAATTCTTTGAAAGTGCTTTTAAACAAAAAATATCAAATATTAATATCGCCCATAGAACTTCAAATAGCTTATAAACTGGAATTAGGAAGTGAAAAAGATTACCTTGACGCTAAACATCTTTATGGCGTATTCGAAGAGCATCTTGATAAAAAACTGCTAAATGAATTCATTAAGTTATTAGGAATTAAAAAAGATGTTGTTAAAACTGTAATCGGTGGCGGCCTTGATTAGATGGAATGCAAAAAAACTAAGAAAACAGTTAAAAAAAGATAAACAACGCAATTTTGAAGATAATCTCAAATTTGTTGAATTACATGTAGCGTGGCTTAAACGCACAAATAACAAGGAATGGAGCAAGAGGCAAAAGATTCTGATTGATGAGATTTATAGGCGAAACAGGAAACTAAAGGTGTGAAGCCAAATAGGCTAATCCACCTTTATCTCCCTGCCTCTTGCCTTTTCCGTTTTATCTACATCTATGCTAAGTGTGCCTTTTTCAAGTTTGGCTTTTGCCGTATCTGCTTTAACCCGTTCTGGAAACCTTATGGTCCTGTAATAGCCTAGCGAAGACCTCTCCTTCGCATAGATTCCCTCTGCGCTTCTTTCCCTCTCATTGCTCTTCTCGGCCTTAACCATTATCCTGTCTTCCGTAACCTTCAATTTTATATCCTTTTTGTCAATTCCTGGCATATCTATCTTTATGCTGAACGAGTCCCCGTTGTCTATTATATCCGTGTCAGGTATCCGCATGCTGCTATCTGCTATCTGGTCTATGAACCTCGATGGATGCATGGCTTTTATTACCGATCTAAAAAAGCTATCGGTTTCCGGGGCAATGTCAAATGGATCGTACTCTTCCTCTATACTGTTTCTGCTCTTTATGGGTCCCTTCCTACTGTTTTTTCTTTCATCCATAAAACCACCTTTTGTAATATGTCAATATTTATTTGACATATCAATAATATATTGTTTAAAAAGATAAATATTTAAACATTTCGCAGCATAAATATACAATGTATGAAAAGCATTGTAATCCGCTCAGTTGAAAGGCCAAGTTCAAAAAACCCTGCGGAACTAATAAGGTGGTTCTGCTACGCATTTGGTCTATCCAACGATGAAGAGACAGGTATAGAAGAACAGATACTTATCAGGTTTGCATATGCCGCAAAGAAGAATCTAGGCATACCTAGCAGTGCGATAAAAATAAAGCCCGAGATAGCTAGAAGTACTGTGATATACCACCTCAACAGGCTCATCGATTCCGGACTGATAGTTAAGAAGGGAAGAAAATATTACCTCAGAGCCACGGAAATGTCAAAGGCTATAGAAGAAATTGAGTATGACTTAAACAGGGAGATGATGAAGATGCTTGCAGCTGCTAAAGAATTTGACAAGCTCATGAACCAGAAAGGTAGGAATGTAAAGATTAGGTGAAGTCATGTCTGAAGATAAACACAACATGAAAGATAAAAAAGATGAAAAAAAGGCTGCAGACGAAAGCATCGTCAAAGAAGCTGAAAAAGAACCAGAGGGAAAACTAAATGTGCAGGAAAAAAACGACGATACCGAAGGTTGTGCGGATATTAAAGAAAAGTTGCTGCGTTTGGCTGCGGAGTTCGAAAACTACAAGCGGAGGTCTAAAAACGAAATTGATAGCTCAAGAAACAGCGGAAAAGCGGAACTATTAAAAGGGTTATTGCCGGTAATTGATGAATTTGAATTGGCATTGATATCCTCGTCTCAGTCTTTGGACAAGAACCTTGCGAAAGGAATAGAGATGATATATGCCAATTTTATTGAATTGCTTAGCGGTTTCGGCTTGAGCGTAATCGAAGCAAAAGGCATATACGATCCGTACTTGCATGAAACTGTGCTAGTAAAAGAGAGCGACGAAAAGGAAGGTACGATATTGGAGGTTATAAGGAAAGGCTATAAGTTCATGGACATAATGTTAAGGCCATCTGCAGTAATAATTGCAGGCCGCAAAAATGGCCATGAAGACAAAAAACAGGATGTCGCGCAAAAAGAAGAAGATAATGAATAATGGTATTAAATTGGTGAGAAAATGAAAATAATTGGAATAGATCTGGGAACATCAAATTCAGCGGCTGCAGTATTGGAAGGCGGAAGGCCGGTAATAATACCCAGCAGTGAAGGAACATCACTATACGGAAAGGCATTTCCAAGCTACGTTGCATTTACGAAAGACGGGCAGAGGTTCGTAGGCGAGCCTGCAAGAAGGCAAGCTGTTGCAAACCCTGACGGCACAGTATTTGCATTCAAAAGAAAGATGGGTTCTGATTTCATTTACAAGGTGCTTGGAAAAGAGTACAAACCACAGGAGCTTTCTGCTATGCTGCTGCAGAAGATAAAGAAGGACGCCGAAGCCTTCTTAGGCGAAGAGGTCAAGAAGGCTGTGATAACAGTGCCAGCATACTTTAATGACAATCAGCGACAGGCAACAAAGGATGCAGGAGAGATAGCAGGGCTGGAGGTAGTGAGATTGGTCAACGAGCCTACTGCTGCATGCCTTGCTTACGGCTTGGACAAGGCAGACAGGGAGATGAAGATACTCGTATATGACCTTGGCGGCGGAACATTAGATGTAACCATAATGGAATTCGGCAAGGGTGTATTTGAGGTAAAAGCCACAAGCGGCGATACTCAGCTTGGAGGCACGGACATGGACAATGCAATACTTACATTCCTTCTGGACGAGGTAAAGAAGACTGCTGGGGTAGATGTATCCAAGGATTCTCAGGCTGTACAAAGGCTTAGGGAAGCAGGAGAAAAGGCAAAAATAGAGCTTTCTACTGCATTAACATCTGAGATAAACCTTCCATTTTTAGGTCAGAAGAACGGGCAGCCGATAAACTTTACATACTCATTCACTAGAGCTAAGCTGGAAAGCCTTGTCATACCTATAATTGAAAAATCTGCAAAGCCTGTGATGCAGGCCTTAAAGGACGCAAAACTAGAACCTTCACAAATAGACAAGATCATACTGGTAGGCGGGCCTACAAGGATGCCAATAGTGCAGCGCTATCTGGAGCAGCTTTTAGTAAAGAAAATAGAACGAGGCGTGGATCCGATGGAAGCCGTAGCGCTAGGTGCAGCCATACAGGCTGGCGTGATGACAGGAGAGGTAAAGGACATACTCCTGCTTGATGTCACGCCATTGACGCTGAGCATTGAGACGCTCGGCGGAGTTGCAACTACGATAATAGAGCGCAATACTACAATACCAGTGAAAAAATCCCAGGTATTCACAACGGCAGAAGATTTCCAGCCAAGCGTTGATATACATGTGGTGCAGGGTGAAAGGACGTTGGCCAAGGATAACATAGACCTGGGCAAATTCACGCTTACCGGCATACCTCCAGCTAAGAGGGGCATACCGCAGGTAGAGGTCACGTTCGATATAGATTCCAACGGGATATTGCATGTTACAGCTAAAGACAAAGCGAGCGGAAAGAGCCAGAGCATGGATATAGTCGCACCTCATAAGATGAACAAGGAAGACATAGAGAAGAAGATGGAAGACGCCAAGATGTACGAAGAGCAGGACAAGAAGCTGCGCGAACAAATAGAGTCTAAAAACAATGCAGAATCGATGGTGTATACTGCCGATCACATGCTGGAAGAATACAAAGATAAAATAAAGAAAGAGGATGCAGAAAAGATCAATACTGCCAAATCAGAACTTCAGGACGCCATAAAGAAGGAAGATTACGACTCCATAAAAAACGCGATGGCCGCGCTGCAGAAAGTCCTTGGAGACATAGGATCGGATCTCTACAAGGGCGCTGAAGGTGCACAGCAGGGTGCACCAGGTGCCCCTGGCAATGATTCTGGAAAAGACCATGGCGATGGGGATTCGACTGCAGATACAGATTTCAAGGTGGAAAAGTAAAATCAGTGCACGGAAGGATGTCACACATCTGTATGAATATAAAGGTTGAAATGATTGAATGGCTAGGGATTACTATCAAGTGCTTGGCATAAGCAAGACTTCATCAGAGGACGAAATAAAGCAGGCGTTCAGGAAGTTAGCTATGCAGTACCATCCGGATAGGAACAAGAGCCCAGACGCAGAGGAGAAGTTCAAGGAAATAAATGAAGCCTATGCAGTGCTTAGCGATCCGCAGAAGCGCAAGCAGTACGATGCGTATGGTCCAGAGCAATTCAACCAGCATTATAGCGAGCAGGATATATTCAGAGGATTCGATTTCGACCAGATATTCAGGGATATGGGCTTTAATTTCAATGTAGGCGGATTCGGGAGCACCGATGACCTATTCGATAATCTTTTTGGTTCACAGGGGAGAAGGCAGAGGCAGGAATCCGGCGGAGATATACTTGCAAGGGTAAGTCTGACATTGGAAGAGGCTGCAAGCGGTACGGTAAAAAAGATAGAATTGAATCACATCAAAGCATGCGAGCATTGCAGCGGCACAGGTGCGGAAGGCTCGAAAGTCATCAGGTGCAGCCAGTGCAACGGAACAGGTCAAGTGCGCGCTACGCAGCGCACGCCTTTTGGCGTAATGCAGACTATTACCATATGCCCAAGATGCGGCGGCTCCGGCACTGTTCCCGAAAAAGCCTGCAGATATTGTAATGGGACGGGTACCCAGCAGGCTCATGAAAAAGTAGACATAAACATACCAAAAGGTGTAGACAGCGGGATGCGCCTTAGAGTAAAAGGGATGGGAGACTATGCGAACGGAGGTATGGGCAACCTTTATGTGGACATAACAGTGCAAAAAGACAAGCGATTCGAGAGAGACGGAGACAGCTTGTATTCAGAGCTGCATATGCCCTTCTATTATTCTATACTCGGAGGGAAGGTGACTATAGGAACATTATACGGTAAAAATGAGATTGACATAGAAGCCGGTATGCAGAACGGCACTGCAATAACGCTGAAAGGAAAGGGCATGCCGCACTTCAATAGATCTGGATACGGCGACCAGATAACCACCATATACTTCGATTTCCCAAAGCGCGTCACCGCAGAGCAGAAGGAGCTGATTAAAAGGTTTGCCGAATCTGAGGAAAAAGATTCTAAGAAAAAATTCTGGACATTCTGAAAGGATTATTCGCCAATATGGGTCTTGCATTCCTGATATTCGTCGAGCCATTCCATATGCCACGAATTCGGGCTGTCTTTTATCACTATTATCTCGCGTTTGTTGTTGGGGTCGTTGGCAAGCTTCTTCTCCCTCATCGCCCTTTTGTATCGGAGTACCCTCCTTGATATGGCGTTCATTTCATTACCTCATTAGTTTTTGAGTTCCTCTCTGCAACCTTCTTCAATCTATAATAGCTCACCATTGCCCCGAATTTCGGGTCTACGTTCTTCATGAGGTATCTCTCTACTTCATCCGGCTTCTTATTGTCGGAAAAACGGGTTTTCAGCATGAACCCATAGTCTCCTTCAGTTAGATACAGTTCCTGGACGTCCTTGAGGTTCATTATGCTGTCTGCAACGTCTTTGAGTTTTGCGGTATGCTTAGGCTTCAGAAGATAAAACTTGTGGAATGCGCCGCGCATATGCACATTATTCGGTTTTTTATTTCCATTCATCAACACACCATCAGGGGATGTTGATGGCAGGGAGAACAATGTGGGAAAATGAGACATAGGAAGCGATACATGCCGTAAATATCCTATTCTGTATGAAATCCACCCTACCACCAATGATATAATCTATGGAAGGCGTTTTATATAAAGGCAACTAGAATATATGCTCCATTTAGTCTAATACTATTTTATAATAATAATCAATTTTTGCGAAATCGGCTTAAATTTTAAATTATATACCCATTGGTTTATAATAAAAATACTATACATGAAAGATCTCAAAAAATAAAAACTAATGGAAATCTTTAAATATATGTATAATTTATTATAAATGATGCTGCATGGCGGATATCCCTGAAAAAATTAAAAGAACGTTTGAAGCCTTAAAAATTGCATACGGCTCATACATAGAGCTAAAGCACCTTAATAAGCGGTTCTGCGTATTCGAAGCCACAAGCAGATATGATGCAGAGGCAGGGAGATCAAAAAAGATTTCGCATTATTTGGGGTGGATAACTGATGACGGGCTTATGGTGCCGGCAAAGCAGAGAAACAAGCCTGAAAGCCTCCGCGTTATAGAAGAAAATTATATAGAAAAGATTTCCAACCTAAATCAGAAGCTAGAGTATGAATCAAAAAACAGCAAAAATTTTCATATAGCCCCTAATGGAACGATAAATGGGCATGATATAAAATTAATAACTGCATTGAGCATGAACTCCAGGATACCTTATAAAATCCTGAGTAAAATAACGAAAATTCCAATAAAAAATCTGCCATATATAATAAAAAGGGCGGAAAGCGAATTCGGAATAAAATACACAGAAGAGATAAATGTCATCAATCTGGGCTTTTCGAAATATTTCATTTTGGTTAAGTTCATAGATGCCATGCCAAGTCCAAGCGGACTCAAAAATGCTTTAGAAAGTGAAGACAGAGTGCAGCTGGCAATACTTACCAAGGGCATTTACGACATGATAGTATATTGCGTAGCAGAAAACAATGAAGTTTTGGCAAACATGCTTGACCGCATACGGAAAAGCAACCAACTTATTAATATTCAATCAGAATGGCGGGTAACTCCCGTAGAAGAAGACTACGGATTTGTCCCTATACGAGAGAATTTCTTCAATATAATAAAGGAAAGGGTATGGCACAGGACAAAAGAGCATCCAAAGCCTTCAAAATCCGATATTAGACATAGAGAGTATGCAGTTCTAAAAGAATTCAACGTCAATAGCAGAATTAGCTTTGCGGAAATAGACAAAAAATACCAGATGCCCTATGGAAGCGCAAAAAATGCATACGAACGGCTTTCCGGCGAAGAGGCAAATGTAATATTGCGCCCAACAATATCAATACAAAAGCCCAACATGAAGTATAACGGTATAATAATGATAGACATATTGAACAAAGCCCAATTTCTTGATACGCGTGATGTGCATCGCAAGTACGTGATAGGCGAACCCGAATCTACGCTGAACAGGTTTTCGTATATATGCGATTTCGAGACTCCTGACGGGATAATGTACCTGCTTCCGATATACGAAGACGGACAGCTGGACGATGTCCAAAGAGAGTTAAACAGTATATTAAGCGGCATAAGATCCGATTATATGATTGTAAGCGAAATACTCATAGGCAGCATAAATTATAGGAAGTTTGATAACCTATACAGCATACAATATGAAGGCCTTTTAAGAAGAAAATCGGTGGAGCCTAAGGAGAGAACGGATTACGCGCTACACGCAAGAAAAGTTACAAAAAGGATATTCAAGCAACAAGTATAACTAGCATAAAAAGTAGAATAATAAATATTCAAACAGGTTTTTCTTCATCCTCCGCCGTTTGGTCCTCCATTCATAATATCACATTCCAAAATGGAATGCCAAGCTTTAAATAGGTTTCTTCTCTTACGCATGTAAATAGGTATAACGCCACGGGAAGATGCCCATGCAAGAATTCAGTGATGCACTACATTATTTTTTGTATTTGCTGTTTGTAAGCGCTATATGTGCAAGCATCGCTTCAAGTTGTATTCTCTCATTCGCTCCTTCAACTATGCGGAAGTTGTATGTGCCTAGATCCGATATTATGCCCAATTTAGCCCTTTCATCGATGTTCATTCCCTGAACTTCCTTATAGCATTGCATTAATATGTCTTCGGCATTCATCCCGTGCTTTAGCATAAGCGTATTCAATTCGTCGCGCGACTTGTCGAAAATCCCATCAATCGCGAATTTTAACATGGCGACTATCTCTTTTGGCCGCGCCTTCGCCGCTACCTCATATACCTCCTGTTCGCTTATCTTTTTGCTTTGCATTGCAGCGCTTTGCAGCACATTTGTGAGTTTCCTTAAGTCTCCATCGCTCACGTATATCAGCGCCTCAATTGCCTTTTCGTTCATTTCGAGTTTTTCGCTATCTGAAATTCGCTTTATATATTCAACCATGTCCGCTTCATTAAGTGGTTTGAACCTAAAAACAACACACCTGCTTTGTATGGGCTCTATGAGTTTGCTGGCGTAATTGGCGCTCAATATAAACCTGGTCTCAGAGGAGAACTTTTCCATCGTGCGCCTAAGTGCATGCTGTGCATCAGCAGTAAGCGCATCCGCTTCATCAAGGAATATTATTTTTATAGGGACGTCTGCTATGGATATTGTCTTTGCAAACTCCTTTACCTGACCACGTATGACATCAATACCGCGCGAATCGCTTGCATTGAGCTCCTTGAATGCGCCATCAAAGCTGCCGCCATAAAGATCGTTTGCCATGGCTATTGCACATGTAGTTTTGCCAATGCCTGCGCTCCCTGCAAATATCATGTTTGGAAAGTTGCCTGCCTTTACGAACGATTTGAGCCTTTCGACTATGAGCTTCTGGCCTATTACCTCATTAAGGTTTTTTGGCCTGTACTTCTCAGTCCACGGAAGGTCAATCGCATGCATAGCATCACAAACAGAAATCACATAAAGATGTGAACTAAAAGTATTTATGGCTTTTTTGTCTGCTTTTTCTAAATAATAAGTAATTTATATTATATAATGGCAATAGGGAGTGTTAACATGCAGATTTTAAACGCCATGCCAAAGTACAACCTATTCGGTTTGGAATCCCAGGACTACGAAAGCGCAAGGATAGTTGTACTTCCGATACCTTATGAAGCAACACTGAGCTACAAGTCTGGGGCAAAGGACGGCCCCCATGCAATCATAGAGGCTAGCAGGAACATGGAGCTCTATAATGAGGAATTAGGCAAAGACGCAAGCAGGATGGGGATATATACGCTTGACGAGCTGGCTCCCGATTACAGTTCTCCTGAAAATATGGTCAAAAGGATTGAAAGGGAGGTAAGCTTGATATTGGAAGATAAAAAACTGCCATTTTTGATAGGCGGGGAGCATACTGTATCTGTCGGTGCAATTAATGCTATTGGCAAAAAGGAAAAGGATTTCAGCGTACTGCATTTCGATGCCCATTCGGATTCAAGGGATGAGTTTATGGGCACAAAATATTCTCATGCCTGCATCATGGCAAGAGCAAGAGAGATAACAAAAAGCTGTTATAGCATAGGCGTAAGGAGCGTGGATGAGGATAGCGCAAAGAGGTATGGAAAAGAAATCCTCTACATGAAAGACATGCGCGGGATGTCAAATGTTGAAATAGCCAGAAAAGCCATCGAAATGACCAAGAAGAAGGTGTATATCACATTGGATCTTGACGCATTGGATCCGTCCGAAATGCCTAGCGTAGGTACGCCCGAACCTGACGGTATGCGCTTCAGCCAGCTATCCGATATACTAAAGCTTGTGATAAAGGAAAAAGACATCCTGGGCATCGACATGACCGAGCTCAGTCCGCTGCCATCGCTAAGCTATCCGAATTACACTGCTGCAAAATTGGCGTATCTAATCATAGGATATACTATGAAAGGTGCATGAATGTCCAATAAGACTAATATTAAAAACAGGAAGATAGACGAAGCAACAATAAAGTCGAATGACCTGTACTGGCAGAAAATCGAGAATGAAAGCCTGCTTAGGTCTGAAGAAAAGAAATTTGAAGATCTTTTCGTGCTGGTCGTGAAGCGCGGAGAACTCACTAAAGATATATTCAAGGCGCACGCAAAGCGCGGCAAAGTAGACCGCGAGATACAAGAAATGATAATGCAAAACGAGCAAAAATTTAAGGAGATGGGTCTTCTCAGGAAAAATGAATACGGCGACATCGTATTGAATATGGATTCAGAGCGGCTTGGAAAATATGCAGCAATAAAAGACAAATACGGGATAGAATTTGATAGGATAAAATTGAACCCTTATTACATAATAAACGAGAGCGTAGTATATGACATAGTCTCAATTTTAGAATCGTTTAAAGTAGATAAAAATCAATTCAATTCTTTTTCAAAGCAAAAACTTTCGACTTACCTAAAAAGGAACTATATGTCCAAAGCTGTAGAGCAGATAATTGAAGAGTATAAGGACAAGAAAGCCATAGAAAAAAGAGTGTATCTGTCTATGGACTCCCATCATAAGCAAAAAGAGGAATAGGTCAACAAGCGTTTATAGCATGTGCCATGCTGTAAAAAACATTATTCATGAAGCTCTTCTTTTGGCAGGGTCATTTTGGAGAAATCCTTGTCAGGGACCTCTATATACATACAGTATCCAAGATTCCTTTTTAAGCTTCCAGCAAGCTCTTCTCCAGGTATTGCATCTACTTCATCATTCTCATACGCTGGGTATCTTTTTTCTACCCATGGGGAGCCAATATGTCTCGTCTCGGCAAGTTTCATTGCGCTGTTTATAGTATAATCATCTATTCCCTCTGCCTTATAATGCCCTTCAGCGACTTCTGATAATACACTGCTGCATATCCTGCCTTTTACATATTCAAGTTTCTTATCTTCGTTGATGCCAAATGGTATTCCGTTTACCAGTTCCTTTGCTACTGGCATTCCTTTCAGCGCGTCGTATTCAGCATATGTATGTCTGCCTATCACCCTTTCCTTCAAGAGCATCCTTTCAATTATTCTGTCTACATCATAATGGTCTACAAGGATTAATCCATGAAGCAATGCGCTTTCAACTCCCCAGAATATCGCATGGCTTGCTATTACCTTGCCATCCACATTTATAGTCGATGCTCTATTATCTGCTTCCGCACCATCGATACCTAAGCCTATCAGCGCGTTTGTTATCCTTTCGGCAAAAAATTTCCTCATATCGTTGAAATGCTTAAAACTGCCATCTCTCGGAACGGTGAAGCTGTATGCAAGGCAGTTTTTGTCGAATTGCACATGTGATCCACCTGTGATTCTTCTTGCAATGTCAAAACTTTTATCTTCCTTAAGTATATTGCCCTTTGATTCGCCGTAACCTATGACCGCGGAGTCCTTGTCGACCTCCCAGAATCTTATCGTCGCTAAGTTGTGCAATGCAGATTCGTTAAGTGCATATTCTTCCAATGCCATATTATTGTGTATAGAAAGCCTGTTTGCACCTAAATACCTGTAATTGAACATATAATTACAATTGATATTCAGCTATTTATTACAAGCGTATAATGTGTTTGTCTAGATATTGCATTCCCAATGTGTGAATTTGCTTTGGTAACAGTTATTTTTTAGGAGCCTGCTTTATTTGGGCCCGCGGAGAATCGAACTCCGTATCTTCACGTTGTCAACGTGACGTCTTACCAATCGACTACGAGCCCCTATATATCTATCTGCATGCCGTCGTTCGCCAGATATGATTCCGGGAATACGCTTTTTGCATCTTTTAATAACTCTTCAGTATTTTTATATCTTGTGCTGAAGTGGAAGAGAATGAGCTTCTTGACCTTTGCATCCTTTGCAACTTTTGCAGCTTCTCCAGATGTCGAATGCATCCTCTCTTTCGCTAGCTTTGCCATTGCATCATCATATGTGGATTCATGAAGTAGTACGTCTGCGCCTTCAGCTGCTTTTACTGTGCTCTTTGAAGGTCTAGTGTCAGTAGCATACACTATCTTTTTGCCAAGCTCGAATGTCGTCACATCCTTAAAACGTACCGTCTTCTTTCCTAAGGCTATCTGCTTCATCTTTTCAAGCTTCTTGAACATATCCCCCTTTACGCCCAACTCCTTACATTTCTGCTTCATAAAATGCCATTTGTCAGACTCCTTGAAAATATATCCATAATCCATTACCGAATGCCTCAGTGCGAACGCCCTGATTTCGAATCCATCTCCTGAAAGGATATTCCCCCCCTTCACTCCTTTTACTATTATCTCATAGGTAAAAGTTGCATTGTCAAATTTTATAAGCATCTTTGCATTTTCTTCGAATCCATGTGGTACAAAGATCGTGAGCGGCGCAGTCCTTTTGTAAAGGGAGAGCGTCCTAGCTAATCCTGCAATGCCTATCACATGGTCGCCATGCATGTGTGTTATGAATATTGCCTTCAGTTTTGATATGTTGAGTCCGTACTTGAACATCTGCCTCTGTGTGCCTTCGCCGCAGTCAAAAAGGAACAGGTTTCCATCAAACTGCAGAGCCATCCCACTGAGGTTTCGCTCCTTTGTCGGCGCTGAGCCAGATGTGCCCAATATGGTAAGCTTGATCATGATAATGCAACTACAACTCCAATGTCACTGTCTTATTCTTCAGATCGATATCCTTTATTATAGTGTCGGGGAATTCGTCCTGTAATTCCTTTACTGAAATATGCTTGTTGCTTCTTGCTTTAAATATTATTTCATTTACCAAGTTCATATTACGTATAAGTTTTTCGCCAGCCTCCTTAGCATCTGATACGCCTGGAAGCGCCTCTTCAAGTATCCTTTTCTGTTTTTCTATGCTGCCTGACAGCTCGATAAGCTCCTTGTTTTCATGCTTTTCAAACATGTCTGTGGTAGCATAATCTGACTCGTCAAGCATTTCAGACATGCTTCCTAATTCAGTCTTCGTTAATGCCGAATATTTGATTATGTCGCATATTGCATAGTCTACGTAACTTTCATCTCTATATATCCTAGGTTTTGGATTCTTTATATAACCTAGCAATTTCACTGCAAGGCCCTCGATATCCTTAGTGCGTGCGGTCGGCAATGCGCTATAATTGGATTTTGGATCTATACCTAGCTCATTAAGCATGTTCTCTACGTATAAGGCGCCTATATTAACGGTCGTCGAAAGAACAGATACTGCACTGCGCCGTCCGCGCGGGTCTTCTTTCGGTATTGATGCCAAAAAATTGCTCAATGCATCCATGTTGGCCATCGTTATCGGAGTATTCTCAGGGGCCTTATATTCCTTCCCATGCATGACACTTCTGTCTTTGAACTCATGGTAAATATATGCTATATCAATGAGCATGTTTTCATCAGTGAGCACGAGATTGCCCTTGCCGAAAAGCTCAAATATAAGATTCGACCTGCCCTCTCCTTTCCTAAGCCTAAAAATTGCCACTCTATCATTGTTATATTGCTCTACGGATTCTATGACTGACCCTTCAATCCTTTTACGTACTGCTATGGCAAAATTAGTGGGCTGGTCGGCTTTTTCTATGTATTTTGTGATGTTCAGCGATTTTCCAAGCATGGACTTTATATTCAGGTATTTCTCCCTATTCTTTATCTTAATCCTGAATTCGCCGTTTCCAGCCTCGTAAAACTTCTCCAGGTAAAATCCCTTGACCGATTGAAGCTCAGATACGATTGCAGCCAATTCGATGGTTGAAACCCCGCGCATGCCTGGCATATGCCTAACCCTTTATCTTTTTGCGCCCCTCTTCTTTTACAACCTTGGAAAATGCAAGGGCGCGCCTATAAGCATTATCTGCGTTTTCAAAAGCAGTGCCTATCTGCACTATATCTGCTCCGTTGGAATATGCTAGCCTCAGGTCAGATGTGGTTGCCACGCCTCCAGCTACTATGTATGGCACTTTAATGGCAGAACTAACAGCACTAACCATCTCCTTAGGGACGGGCCCCATATGCTGCAGTTTGGGGTTGGAGCCAGTATCCGTTATTATGAACCTGTTTCCAAGATACTCCCCTGCAAGTGCAAGCGACGCAGCTATCTTTGGTTTTTCACGCGGAACTACATTAACATCCCCAACCCAGCCTACCGTGCCTCCTGGTTGAACTACAATATAACCCACAGGGAGCGGCTCTATACCAAGGCTTTTTATCAACGGTGCTGAAAGCATCTGTGCCTGCGTTATCCAATAAGGGTTCCTTGCATTCAGCAACGACATGAAGTATATGGCGTCCGCATACTTTGTTATTGTAGCTATATTGCCCGGGAACAATATCAGAGGGCTGTCGACAACATCCTTTATGCCTGTAGCTACGTTGTCCAGGAGTTCGCCTTGTGCGCCTATGCTCCCACCTAGCACTATTATGTCTGCGCCCCCTCTTATGACTGCTTCAGCTGTTTTAATTGCCTCCTTTTCACTGCTGTAATCTACAGGGTCTATAACCGAGAAAAGCATTGCTCCATTCGCATCTAAAATTTCATGTATGTATTTTTCAACTGATTTTTTTGCCATGATATCACAAAAACATAAGGGAGCTATCATTGCTTGCTCCTTTTGTACTCCTCAAGAAGCTGCATGCCCTCCTTGTATATGCTTGTCTTCGGGTTGAAGCCTAGTTCCTTTTTCGCCTTTTCTATGCTTATTACCCTGTCACTTGCGACAAACTCGTATTCGTCGTAATTGATATTGACTATCTTTCGGGTAATCCTTGCCAATGCCAAAGGTATGCCCCTATGTGGCGGGCTTACGCCAAGGCTTTTTGCAACTGCCGTGAACAACTCCTTTACTGTATACGGTATGCCGTCGCATATGTTGTAAATCTTGTTCAAGCTTTGCCGGGATTGGCATGCAAGAATCATTGCATCTGCCGCTTCTGATTCATGTATGAACGATATGTGGTTTTTACCATCCCCTACATACATCGCCTTTCCAGCCTCTATGAGCTTGAACACCTTGTTGAACGAGCTTTTATAATCCTCTCCATAAAAAGTTGACAGCCTTAATATTGTATAATCCATGTTGCTGTTTGCATCTGCGAACGACTGCAGTATCTGTTCTGCAATAACCTTGCTTTCAGAATAAGAGCTTCCAGGTTTTAGTTGCGATTCCTCTGTCAGGACTTCATTAGGCCGCCTATATCCATATACTGTGGAGCTGCTGGCAAATATGACATGCACCTTGTGACCTGATTTCTTATTTGCATTGGTGCATGCATTCATTAGGTTCTCCGTGCCGAACGCGTTTGTATTGAGCAGCTGCTCGTTAGTATATCTATAATTGTAAACTGCACCTGCTAAATGGAATATGTTATCTACGCCGTCACATGCTTTTTCGAGATTTTGCTGATCCGCATCGTTTGCCAATGTCAAATCGGCTACATATATCTCTACCTTAGGTGGCAATGCTTTCCATTCATTGCTGACGCTCGGATGCGTCTGCAGTATGACCCTTACGTCATCGCCTTTTTCAACCAGCCTCTTTATCAGCTGCCTGCCTAATCCAGTAGTTGCCCCAGTTACCAGATCAATGTGTTTTTCGCTATTCAATTGAGCACCTTGCTTGTAGGCTTTGTCATAGCCTTCTCCTCCCCATCTAAAAGTGCCTTTGCAATGTCCCTTATGTGCCCCTCGGCAAGCCTGTTTATAGCGTACGGCACCCAATCCTTCCCGTACGAAACGTATACGCTTAAATTAATCTTCTTTTTCATGAGCATTGACATGCGTTTATTGTTATATCCTAATGGCAACTCAAATATTAAATTCCTTCTGTAATCCTTGTTAAGTTCGGCAAATCGTTCAAGAAACTTTTCATCGCTGCTGAATAGTGTTACCTTCATATCTTTATTTAATAATGTGCGCACTATATCCGAGTACGCATCCAATTCCTTCTTATGGCTGTTTATCTTGTCAAGACGCTTCACGCGCTTTTTGCTGATTTCAGCGTCTGCCCCATAAGTACTGTAAGGCAGTATTTTAACTTTGCATCCGGTTCCAAGCGCCTTCTCAATGCCGTTATTGGACTTATAGAATGCATTGATGGGCAGCTCGAAGCATAGCATCTTGCTCCTATGCGTTTTGTATATGTCCAATGGATCTATGCTGCCTGCATGCATTCCGCTTTCAATCCATACATATATGCCATTAGATTCTGCGCATTCCAATATGTCTGACATATTTTCCTCGGCTGCCTTTCTGTCGATGCCATAGCCTATTTGCGATGGCCTTATAGACACGTCGGATTTTATATTGAGCCTTGAGATCTGCTTCATGAGCTGCATATAGGAGTTTGCATTATACTTGGCCTTTACCTTTGTGATATCATTTTCATTTAAGAAAGTTACTGTCCCTGCCAATTTTTTATCGTTGAGCTGCTGCAGCATCTTTATGGCAGAGGCTGAGGTTGCACCAGCCATGTGCTTTTTGACTAGCTTGAATATGAGCTTCTTTAAAAATCCGTGTTGTTCCTCAGCCAAACTATCACTTTATTATCTTGGTTTGCATCAGATATGCTATTAGGTACTGAATATATTATATATATTGCACAGACATCCTTTTTAGCACTTCTTTATCTGTGCCTTATGCATTTAAATATTAAAAAATTCAAAATCCAACCTTAATCAAGATAAATATTCACCAATCTTTATAAAGGTATATTATTAATGTTTATAAATGGTGTTTTATTGTCTAACGGGGTAAAAATAATATCGCTGAACGAGCTATTCTCTAGGCTCCACTCTGCGCTCCTCGCTGTCTCTGACGTGCTTAACAGCACCATAAAACTTAACAACACGGTCAATAAGGAAGAGATAAATGACCTGAGGGATAATATTATAGAAAAGCTGGGCAAGAACCAGGATGTTGCTGAAAACAAAATGATCCTGAGAGTTTTGAACCTGTTTATATCGGACAAGCAAACTTTAAATCTTATTAAAACTGACATGGATGAATGGCTCTCGTTTTTGGACGAGATAGAACGACATTTAGAGTCAAAAAACGGCAATGCTACTGAAGAAGAGATAAAGGAAATAGCAAATCTGCAAGAACTTACCTCGGAAATAAAGAAGCTAATAAGAAAGTAAATCAGAAAAAAAGGCACGCGTTATGAATAAAAAGGGAAATGGGCGATTACGGTGTCGCCAATTCCTGTATAAAAAGCGGTGCCAAATAAGAACCTGTATCCCTCAGTTTCTTTAACAGGGCATTATACTCCTGAATGTTCGAAGCTATGTAAGCCGATATGTCCAAAGCCCTCAAGCCTCTTTCTGCGAATGCATCCAAATTTGCGTCAACCTGCACGTTATTCTTCTTTGCATCTGCTCTGCTGGCTTCTAGGTATCCTGCAAGCACCAGTTTTTTGCCTATTGCATCTACTCCTTTAGGATTGTATATATAAAGTGTTTTCGCCTTTTCCGCTTTGCTGTACTCCATACTTGCAAGATCTTCCTCGGATATATATTTGCTCAATTCACTGTTGTTCCTAACAAGCCTTGCATATATGTCAGCCATAAGCGATACTGCATCCTCTTTGCTCAGCGTATTGTTGTTCATGAAATCTTTATACGCCTTATTTCCTCCATTCACTGGCAGAACGTTGTTCTTTATCCAGTATTGCATACCTCTATCGCTTTCAAAGCCTAGGGCCTTTCTGGTTTCTGGATTTTGGATGAATGTTTTTATCATTGAAGCCCTTGCCTTCGATTCTGAGTTGTCTGCAATTGTGATTGCAGGCACCTGCTTAGCCTCTGCAACGCCTTTGCCTTCGATATGGTCTTTTATGTATTTTGCTGTGCTCTTGGTGTTGCCTGTCTTCTCTATCATCTTCCTTGCGCTTCCCAATACGCCCAGCAGGTCTGCTGCTTTCTTGAAATATGCCACAGTGCCCAACTTATCTGGGTCCTTCTCTTCATCAGCATTGTTAATCTTCGAGAAATTGCTTTCGAATACCTTTTTGATTTTAGCATTTGCCTTTTCAACTGCTTCACTTCCTGTTTTCTTCAGTTCGCTTGCCCTTCCGCTATTCTTGGAATCCAGGGTGTTTCCCATAGTTGTTTTCAGCGCATTGTAAAGATCTATCTTCTGCTGTACTGAATTTGCACCATATGTGCTCATCCCAGCACTGGCAGAACCAATTACACCTGATTTTATCATGTTCTTTACGCCGCCTGCCTTGTTTGCCTGCTGAGGACTGACAGCTTTAAACATTTCATCTATTTCGGCTTGTATGCTTTTAGTATCTGCATAAGTATGGCTTTTAAGGGCGTTTTCCATGTCTTCTTTTACGCTGTCCAGTGCGTTTTTCACTTCTATTCCAACCTTTCCTCCTCTAAGGCTATTCAATATGTTATTGCCCAGCATCCTAAGCCCAGTTTTCCTGCTGCTTTTGTAATCTAATTTTGTCTTAGAACTCAATTCCTTATCCAAGCTGTGTATATACTTATTATACCCTGCCTCCATGGCATTCTTTACATCCGTGTATGCTGCATTTGTATCTTTAAGCTTGTTCGCGTTTGCCTTTTCAATTTCCCTCAGTTCATTGATCTCCTTTTTTGTATTATCCTCAACCTCCTTCAATACCTGATTGGTCTTCGAATTTGGTTGTGAATAGATATCATTCCCCATGCTATCTATTATATTATTTATCCTATCTCTAGCCTCATCCAGCTTTCCCGATTCAAATAAGCTTAAAATTCCGGAGAGTTCCTTTTTCGCCGCATCGCTTCCTTTCTTTTCGGCATCCTTTTTAATGTCGTCTATGGCATCAATGTCCGAATTCAAAGCATTTACGAAATCAGGGTAATTGTCCTTAATTGTATCAAGATTATCTCTTATGCCTTTTAGCCTTTCTGAAAATCTATAAAGTTGGCCTACTGCCAACATTGAACCAGTATGATATTTTTGCTCATTTTTAATGATTTTATTCTTATTCATTATACCACAATATAAATTGGGCAGGTTTAGATATTTATATATTATCTATCTGGGCGCCAGCCGAATTTTCCATATCTGCATACAGTAAAAAGGGGGCAGTTGCCACATAGAGGTTTAGCCCTGCAATGCCTCTTACCTAACTCTACAATCTGGGCATGGAAATCCTTGTATAACCCTACATCTTTTACGATCTTACTTTGAAAGTAATCCTGCAGGGCATCATATTTAAGGTTTTCCCAAATGCCAAATAACCTCTCTACCATGCGTTTAGTGTATGCGTCTATTACAAATACAGGTTTGTCTGCTGCATATAATATTATCGAATCTGCAGTCTCTTCACCTATGCCGCTCAGCGATAGCAGTTCAACCCGCAATGTTTGCACATCGCGATTTAGGAACCTGCGGAGCGTAGAATGCTTATCGCGTATGTGATTGCATACTGCCTTTAGCCTTGCCGCTTTTTGCCTGTAATATCCGCTGGGCTTTATCATTATCTCTAATTCATGCAAATCAGCGCCTGCAAGCGCGTCAAGACTTAATAAACCGCCTTTCCGCAAGTTGAGCAATGCCATATCCACGTTCTTCCAAGACGTCTGTTGCGTAAGCATTGCCCCTACGAGTATCTCAAAGTTATTCCTTCCTGGCCACCAGCCCTGAAAACCGAAGCGGTCTTCCAGCATCTCGTAAATCATCAATGGCGTGGGTATTGTGCCATGTATGCCGTTAACAGAATCCATGCTTCTAGATTAGGAAAAGAAAGCGCTTAAAGCTTACGCTTTAAGCTCTCCGCTGCCAAGCCTTGCTATTATAGTGCGCGGATCTTCGTTCTCGCATTTCACTCCCATGCTCTTGCATGTCCCAAGAACCTGCTTCATCTTCTCGGCGAAACTGCGCCCGTAGATCTTTGCTTCCTTGGCCTTGGCTATCTTCTTTACTTGCTCAAGAGTCAGGTTGCCGACTATCTCATCCTTTGTCTTTGCACCTGCCTGGACTCCTAGCTCCTTAAGTATTAATGCGCTGGTTGGCGGTGCGCCTATCTCTACCTTATACTGCTTCGTTCCAGTGTCGACTATGACTTTCACCGGCACCTTTATCCCTGCATAGCCTCCGGTCTGCTTGTTTATGTCTGCTATTATTTCGTTTATGCTGACTCCCAACGGACCCAATGCTGGGCCGAACGGCGGCCCTCCAGTAGCCTTTCCTCCTTCTATCAAACCAGATATGGTAATTTCACTCATAAACTCACCTGTTTCCTTCACCACTTGCCCTCTGTATAACTTTTGCAGTGTTCATTTTTGTCGTTACCGGTATAGGCACAACAACGTCCATAAGCTCTACGGTTATGTCATTCTTGGTATCGTCAACCTTTATGACCTTAGCCTTATATCCCTTAAATGGACCAGTGGTAAATTCAACAATGTCATTCTTTTCGATACTTTGCATGGCATTCTTTACTGCAATAAGCTTATCAAAATCATCAGAACTCAGCGATTTTGGCAGTATGCCACGTATGTTCCTCTCCTTGCTTATGAAGCTTCTGGCAGAGACTTCGTCTTCCGATTCGATTATTATATAGCCTTTCATGCCCTCTACTACTACAATGGAATAAATGGGCAGGTCTACCTTGCCTGCCTTGTTCTGCAGCACCGTTGCGGCAATCCTCTCCTGGCCAGACGTGACCTTTACAACAAAATACACATAACCACTCTAACAATATTTTATAACAACATCTTTAAAAACTTAAAGTAAAATTCCATTAAACAAATCCAGATGATAAAACATGCATTATATAAAGATCCCAATTAAAAAAGCCGAATCTATGAAGACCCTGCTATTGCGCAATGCATTATTGGATCGCAAACGAAAAGTTATACGTAGCACACGCTATGTTTACTTTCCAGTGATAAGTATTGCTGGGGCAAAAACTAAAAAGCTTATTGAAGGTGCATCCGGCGCCATAATCGATAGGGAGGGCACTGCACGTACAGAAACTGCAGACTACAAGGGCATGCTGTCTGCAGTTCTCGATGCCGATGAAATGAAGGATCTTACCAGCGGCTATGACCTTCTGGGAAACATAGCAATAATAGACGTTTCAGATAAGCTAGCAGATAAGGAAGCAGTCATAGCTAAAGCCATACTTGCGAGCAACAAAAGCATAACTACCGTAATAGCCAAGGCTGGTGCAGTATCAGGGATATACCGCGTGAGAAGGTTTAGGTACATATCCGGAAAGCGTACATATATTGCAACATACCGCGAGAATGGATCTGTGTTCGTATTTGATGTAAGGAAAACCTTCTTCTCGAACAGGCTGTCATATGAACGGTCAAGAATTAATGCGCTGGTGAAAAAGGCTGAGCATGTAGCAGTCCCGTTTGCAGGTGTTGGGCCGTTTGCCATTGAGATAGCGAAGGCGCATCCTGATGCAAAAGTCATTGCCATTGAATTGAACAAGGACGCATACGATTCAATGGTTAAAAACATAAAGCTCAACAAGACAGGCAGCGTAAAGGCTTATCTTGGTGATGTAAAGCGCATAGCGAAAAGGCATGCATCATGGGCGGATAGGGTGGTGATGCCCACGCCGAAGACCAGCATGGATTTTCTTGACGAGGCATTGGTATTGTCAAAGCGTGTTTCTACAGTGCACATATATCTTTTCTGCGATGCCGAAGGCGGCATACAAAAGGCTAAGAAAGCCATAAGAGCTCATGCTAAGGCGAATTCATACGGTGTAAGGTTCAACAACGTAAGGGTCGTAAGGCCATATTCAAAAGATGAAATAGAAATAGTGATAGACTATACAATCAGGAAGAAAGAGGGTGCCTAGCCTAAAGGCTCTTTTTAATCCGCGCCAGATCAATTACTCTTTTATATGCTGGAGGATGCGTGGCGAACATGCTGTTCAATATATTGAACGCTGTATTGTGCCTGCCTTTTGAGTCTTCAATAAGGGCATTTATATTTACATTGGGCAGCATGGCTTTTACCTCATCGAAATGCGCTTTGAGCTCCTTCACGTCCTTATCTGCGCTGAAGAAGTCCACTATATAAAGGGTCCTTGCAACAGTCGCATTCTGCGATGCTGCCGTGGACTTCACGTTCCTGGCGGTTATCTTGTAGAGCGCAGATGCTAGGTTTTCCGGTTTCTTCGTCGTGCGCGCGGAATATTCATCGGCATAACTCTCCCTAGCCCTGGATAATGAAAGCATGAGCAGCTCTGCTATGAAATATACTACGAAAGCAAGCATGCCGAATAGAAATATGTATGAGCCATTGCCCCTGTTCTCTACTCCAAACATGCCTGCCCATAGTATGTTCTGCGCCAGCATGAATGCCAGCATCGGTATAAATGCGACAAGCGTCATGACTACTACGTCATTGTGCCTGAGGTGCCCTATCTCGTGCGCCAATACTGCCCTGAGTTCATCTGCATCCAGTATTGAAAGCAGACCCTCATGCACTACAAGCGTTGCGCTCTTCCTTGTCCTGCCGAAAACGAAGGCATTTGGTTCTTTGGCAGGTGCAATCGCTATCCTGGGCACTGGCACATTGGCTGATTTAGCCAATCCTATTACCGTAGAATGCAATTGCGGGTATTCATCATCCCCGATGTAGTGCAGCTTGGAAGCCATGCGCAGGATATGGGGTGAAATGTACCATTCAATGGCAAAGAATGCAATCGCAAATACGACTATGAAAGAGAATCCTATTCCTAAATAAAGCAATAATGCATAGATTATGCCAAAGCCTATGGCAAATGAGAGAATAAGCGTAAAGTACATCCTCAACCTTAGGTCATTTCCGCTTACCATTGTAATTACCAAGTAATATCGTCAACTTCAGAAATTTTTCTATGTTCATCCTTATATGCTTTTACCATCTCTTTAAGGTGTGGGTTGCATAACTCTTTGGATAAGCCAAGCTGCAGTCTTATTTTAGAATGGCGTTTTGCGTAGGCTCCTTCCGAATGCATGTTATCTATATTGCCATTCATGTTTTTATGCTTTATTCTTGCCCTGAGGTTCATTTTCATCCAACAAAATGTAGGCAGCTGACTACAGCCACTGCTATAATATATGCACCATATATGCACCTTGGCAAAGCCCACGTTTGCGATAATCTTAAATACCTTATTAATAAAATGCATTACGTGATTGTATGATAACAGGATTCACAATATCAAAAGTAGAAGGCACAATAGCATCTGCAGACGCGCTGAGCAAGCAGCGTTTCCCAAAACTTAACGTTAATCTTGACAATGTATCATCGAAAGGGGATAAGATAAACGTGGAGTATACGTTCATGGCAGACTATTCAGATGGCGAAGAGAAAAGCGCAAAGAGTGTTGGCCAGATAAAGCTCGGAGGGACGATAGAAATATCAGAATCGAAAGAAGCAACAGCTGCAGTCCTTAAGCGCTGGAACGAAAACCACACGCTTCCCGTAAACCTTGCAGAAGAGGTGATAAACGGCCTTAACTTCAGGTGCAGTGCAACTGGAACGCTCGTGGCATATTCGCTCGGCTTGATACCTCCGCTTGTAATAAGCCAGACTAAAATACAGGAAGAGCCAAAGAAATGATTGAAGTGCGCGGGCTTTTGGCCCGCATCTCTAGTCCTTTCAGTAAGTAATTTAATTCTTAAACGTGAACTATAGCTATGTCAACTCCGCATCCTACTCCAGGGGACACGCCCATTCAAAGCGCATTAAAAATAGATGGGTTTCTTCTTGAAGTGGACTATACCTCCTTGGGCGACAGCACATCGATAAGGTTGGCGGTGCGTTCTGCAGACAGGGTCTATGAAATATTCGATCCATCATTTAGGCCTTATTTCTATTTCGTCACAGATAAGATTCTCAAAAAGGAGATGATGGCACTGCACGTGGTTGATGCGGAAAGATCCATAAGCCCTACCAGAATAGACGAAGAGAGCAAGATGCTGTTCGGCAGGAATGTTACCGCATTCAAGGTATTCGTACAGAATCCGATGGATGTGCCAAAGCTCAGCAGTGCGTTCTCAAAATATGGGGATTGCTATGAATACGATATACCTTTTGCAAAGCGGTATCTGGTGGACATGCACCTTCAGCCGCTGATAAACGCGACCTTTTCGGTAAAAGACGATGCAGGAAGGCTGATTTTGGAATCGTTTACCCAGGATGTAAACGACATGGTATCAGCATCCAAAGGCACAGATTTCAATGTCATGTGCTTTGATATAGAAACCTACAATCCCCTTGGTGTTCCAAGACCTGAAAAAGATCCTGTCATAATGCTGAGCTATACATATATTTCCAACGGCAAAAAGGGCAATGGCGTAATAACCTTTAAGGATATAAATCTTGATTTTATAAAGACTGTCAAGGACGAAAAAGCGCTTTTCACTGAATTTACGAGGATCGTAAACGATCTTGATATAGACATAATAACCGGATATAATTCGGCTAATTTCGATATAAAATACATGCTTGAGCGTGCAAGGGCCCTCAGAATAAAGTTTGACCTAAGCAGATTCAGCGGCGACACGCGCATAGAAAGGCATGGTCTTGTCGATAAAGTAAAGATGGCCGGAAGGGTGCATATTGACATGTATACAGTTGTCAAATTCATAGCTACTGTTGGAGCTGCCGAGTACATATTGAAGCTCAACAGCTACACCCTCAAGAATGTATATGAAGCCATAACTAAAAGCGGTAAGACTAATGTTGAAAAGAAGGACATATATAAATTGTGGGATGGCAGCAAAGAGGATCTAGAAACCTTAGCGGTATACAACCTTAGTGATTCTAAGGCGCTCAATGTGGTATTCGATACGCTTGCGCCCATAACTATAGAATTATCCAAGACAAGCTGGAACACGCTGAGCGATGTTGCCGTATCGACAACAGGGCAGATAGTGGAATTCCTGCTGATGAGGTACGCACATGAATTCGGGGAATTGATACCTAACAAGCCAGACGAATACGAGATAAAGAGCAGGCTGATGAACCCAATAGAGGGTGCGTTTGTAAAGACCCCGGATCCTGGGCTTTACGAGAATCTTGCAATATTCGATTTCAGGGGCTTGTATCCATCAATAATAATATCGCACAATATAGACCCGTCATCCATATGCGGCGACTGCACCGAGTATTATGAAGCGCCTACAAAAGTAAGGTTCTCTAAGACCAGAAGGAGCATAACGCCTGTAATACTGAAACTCCTCATAGACCAGAGAGCAGAAGTCAAGAAGCTTTACAAGAAGGACAAAGACAACATATACCTGGGCTCTAGGTCGCAGGCATTGAAGATAACATCGAATTCATTCTACGGCTATCTGGGCTATGCAAGGTCCAGATGGTATTCGAGAGACTGCGCTGCAAGCGTCACTGCATACGGCAGGCAGTATATCCATGATGCCATAGAAGCGTCAGATGCTATGGGGTTCAAGGTAATATACGGGGACACCGACTCGATAGTAATGCTCTTGGGCGATAAGACAAAGGACGAAGCACTAGCGTTCCTAAAAGGATTCAATGCAAAGCTTCCTGGTTCTATGGAACTTGAGCTAGAAGACTTCTATGTCAGAGGCATATTCGTAGGCAAGAAAACCGAAAAATCGCCTTCAGGCGCAAAAAAGAAATATGCGCTTATAAATGAGAAAGGTTATATAAAGATAAGGGGCTTTGAGCTTGTCAGGAGAGACTGGTCAAGGGTCGCAAGGGATACCCAAAGAAGGGTTTTGGAGACCATACTCAAGGAGGGAAATCCTGAAAAGGCGGTGCAGATAGTCAAGGACATGGTGAAGGATTTGAAGGATGGCAAGGTTCCAATGAAGGAATTGGCAATAAGCACCCAATTAAGAAAATCGATAGACAATTATGATTCCAAATCTCCTGAATTGGGTGCAGCCAAAAAGGCGGTCGAAGCTGGGCTAAAGACAAAGTACGAAATGGAGCACGCAGTTATAAGCTATGTGATAACAAAGCATGGCAATTCAATATCTGACAAGGCAGAGCTCGAGGAATATGCAAAGGATTATGATGCAGACTACTACATAAACCATCAGGTTCTCCCTGCAACAATGAGAATATTAAAGGAGCTCAATTTCAAGGAGGACGAGCTCAAGAACGACGGAAGCCAGAAAAAACTTTGATAATTTTACCGTGATTTAATGTTTGATGAAAACGAATTCGAAAAGGATTTTGAAATAGACGAAGAGACGCATAGAAAACTGGCTTTGGAAGCCGGAGCAATATCCTATAAAGCGCTTCAAAAAGCGAAAGACATGATAAAGCCGGGTGTAAAATTACTCGATGTAGCGGTTTCATTGGAATCGTTCGTAACCGAGAGCGGCTTCGATATTGCGTTTCCCGCAAACATATCGATAAACGAACAGGCTGCTCATTATACGCCCAGTTTTGAAGACGTAAAAACTTTCGGCGAGAACGACATAATAAAGGTGGATTTCGGCGCCGGGAAGCACGGGGTGCTTGCAGACTGCGCAATTACGATAGACCTGTCCGGCAATAACCAGAAACTGGCAGACGCCTCGTATGATGCGCTGCAAAACGCCATAAGCACAGTGAAGGCTGGGGCAAAGGTGCGTGATATAGGCAAAGAGATAGAGCGCACAGCTGCAAAATACGGTTTCAAGCCCATAAAGAATCTCGGCGGGCATGGGGTCGGGATACACGACCTGCATTCGAGCCCTTTTATACCTAACTACGACAATGGGGATGATACAGAACTTGAAGAAGGGGCTTATATAGCCATAGAGCCGTTCCTGACTACGCAGCAGGGCAAAGGCATGGTGATAAACGGGGACATCGTGGAGATATATGCATTCTCGCAGCCATCAGGCGTGAGGCAGAGTGCATCGAGAGCTATGCTTGAAGCCATACAAAGCAGATACATGAGCGAGCCATTTGCACTGCGATGGCTTTCTGATATTCCAAAGAACAAATTTGAACTCTATTTGTCCATAAGGGAACTGATGCGCGCAGGGGCGGTAGAACCATTCCCTGTGCTTGTGGAAGGAGGAAATGGCATGGTCGCACAATCTGAGGCAGAAGTGCTTGTAACCAAGGATGGATGTGAAATCATTACAAAATAAAAATAGGTTTTGAATCACCGTGCCGATGAAAGAAGCCAAACGGCTTCAATCATCTTCAATCGCATTTGCTGTATCCGCATTTAGGGCAGGTGAAGCATCCCTCTCCTGCAACCATAAACCCGTTGCATTCAGGGCATCTTGCCTCTTCATTCTTTGACATTATGTAGCTGCTTGCGCCATTTCTTAATGTTTCCATAGTTATGGTTCTGTCCTCATCATGCATATGCTTTTCCTTAGAGGCAAGCAGGGGCTTCTGTTTCGTATCTACCGCCTGCAGCACCTGAACGTTCTTGCTGCTGTCCCTGTACACAGTTATGCCTTTGCATCCAAGGTCGTAGGCCAGCCAATATGCTTTGTCTATGTCTTGGGGCGTAGCCCAGCTTGGGAAGTTGATCGTCTTAGATACTGCGTTGTCCGTATGCCTTTGGAATGCAGCCTGCATCTTTACATGCCATTCTGGAGCTATGTCATATGCTGTCACGAACAGCTTTCTTATGTCTGCAGGTATGTCTTCGACATCCTGTATTGATATCTTACCGGCAAGTGCTTCCATAAGCTCCTTGCTGTAAAAATTATTTTCCAGCGCATATCGTTCGAATTCATTGTTTACCTCTATTAAGTTTGATCCTAGGCTGTCGTGGACATTTCTCATGTACACCACAGAAAAGATCGGCTCTATGCCCTGCGATGCCCCTCCGGATATTATGCTTATGGTGCCTGTAGGTGCTATTGTTGTAATCGTGGAATTCCTCAGTGGTTTGTAGCCGAGTTTGTGCCATATGCTATCTTTAAACTCTGGGAAAGGTCCCCTCTCCACTGCAAGTTCTTCGCTCATCTTTCTGCCAGCGTCCGATATAGCACCCATAACCTTTTCCGCAAGCATGAGCGCTTCATTGCTGTCATACCTTATGCCTAATTTTATCAGCATGTCTGCCCATCCCATGACTCCAAGGCCTATGCGCCTTATTGATCGGCTCACCTCCTCTATCTCTTTGAGCGGGTAGTGGTTTACATCTACTACGTTGTCCAGAAAATGTACGCCTATCCTTATAATCCTTTTAAGCTCGTCCCAATCGACTTCGAAATGGCCGTCTATAGGCTTGACCATCATTGCAAGGTTTATTGATCCCAGATTGCATGAATCATATGGATATAAAGGCTGCTCGCCGCATGGGTTCGTAGATTCTATCGGTCCTCGTTTTGGCACAGGATTTGCATAGCTGGAATTTATCCTGTCTAAGAATACCAACCCCGGATCGCCTGTCTTCCATGCCATTGTGACTATGAGGTTCCAGACTGCTCTGGCATTGAGCTTGCTTACTGGCTTTCCATTTCGCGGGTTTATCAACTTATAATCCCTGTTTTCCTTTGCTGCTTTCATGAACTCTTCGGTTATGCCTACTGAGATGTTGAAGTTCCTGAGTGTCCCCTCATTTTCCTTTGATACTATAAAATCAAGTATATCGGGATGGTCTACCCTAAGTATACCCATGTTTGCCCCCCTTCTCTTGCCCCCCTGCTTTATTTGCTCGGTTGCAGAGTCGAATACCTTCATGAATGAAATCGGACCCGATGCAACGCCGCCGGTGCTTTTGACTATATCATTTGTCGGCCTCAATCGTGAAAATGCAAACCCTGTCCCTCCGCCTGACTGGTGTATCATCGCTGCGTTTTTTACAGCATCAAATATCTCTGGTATGGAATCTGCTACTGGCAACACGAAGCACGCGCTCAGCTGGCCCAAAGGTGCCCCTGCATTCATGAGTGTGGGCGAATTGGGCATGAACTTGAAGCCTATCATTGACTCATAAAAATCGTTTGCAATGTCTTCGACCTGCTTTTCGGTCTTTCCATATGCCTTGTCTGCAGATGCAATTGCCCTAGAAACGCGCTGAAATAGCTGCTTCGGAGTTTCTACAACCTTGCCATTAGCGTCTTTGAGCAGATACCTCGCCGCCAATACTGTAAGCGTGTTTATCGGAAGCTTAAGGTCGTCGTCTTGTATTCCAATAGAATTCTTAAAAAGTCTTATCTCAGAACGCTTATGCCTGTAAAGAATGTAGGATTTTGCCACGTTCGGCTCCTTCTCCATCAATATCTTTTCAATCAAATCTTGGATCTCTTCGACATGCAGTTCGCCTTTGGACGACGCATCAAGCTCATTCTTAATATCGCCGCTTATCTTTTTCGCTTCGTCCATGTTCTCCTTTTCGCTCCTTTTTACATAAACATCGGCAAAAGCCCTATACACCGCATGCGTTATCTTGCTTTCATCAAAAGCCACCTTTTCGTTATTTCTCTTTATTACCAGATTCGCCACCATTCGAACACCCAAAACCAAGTTGCAAATAGCTATTTCTGATTAAGGTTTATAAATCATACTAAAAAAAAGCATATACCTGATTGAATATTGCGGGATTCCGGTATTTAAAAATCTTCCCTATGCCTCTGACGGCAAAAAAGCCATGGATAAAAAACTTCCGCTATTCCAAACAGAACTTCCACTATTCGTGAAATGCTATTCGCTGTTCTCTAAATTTGCTTCTACCTGGTTTGAAAACTGCTCCTTGAGTATCCTCCACGCCTTCCTATACGCGTCGTGCCTTTCCTTTGCTACGTTGAAGAAGAGCCATTCTGAAAAGACATTGTCCGGCAGGTTAGTATTTGCCACTTCGCCTATATCATACTGCGTAACATTTTTCCAGCGGTTCTTCTCAGCTTCTGAATATTCCTCCTTTATTGCGTTTGAATTTCCGGATGATTCGTGTACTGTTATATATCTGTATGTCTGCCATGAGTGGTTTGAAGAAAAAGCCGCTATCAGCACCGCTATGGCCTTTAGCGTTTCATCATCATAAAGCTGTGCGCGCTCCTGATTAGAGTTATCATCGTCGCCATGAGCCAAGCCCTGCTCCTTCATCGAAAGCTTGTGAATCATGTTTGCAAGCACGTCATATTTCGTAAGATTATACTTCCTTGGCATAACTGGGCCCGCAACCGTTTAATAAATAATATTTAAACGATAAAATATAAAAGCCTGTTCATGGAATCATATATAGTATAATGGTGTTTCAATGCCGATATTCAACCTGTTTGGTAAAAAGGATGCAGGAAATGAGCTGACTAAGGGATCCCCATATAAGATAAGCTCGGAATGGGTTCCATACAAGCTTTATTCCGGAAGGAGAAGCTCTACAATGCTTATCGTAAAAATCAAGAATGCCACAAAGGAGATACTGTTGACATCTCTAATTTTAGAGCTGCCGCAGCAGCTGGGCTTAGATGAAGTTGGAATGATAAAGGAGCGCGAGCAGCGTATTGGCGATGTCCAACCTGGAGAGGAGCGCGAACTTAAATTTGACGTATACGGCGGCATAAAGACGGATCCAGGGGAATATACTGTGACTCTAACTGCGATGGCGCACTACAGGGATTATGGGCATGTGATAAATGCAGTCAAAAAAAGGACCACCTTAAGCGTAGTCTGAATCAGATGCGTTTGCAAGCCCTGCACCGCAAGCGTGCACTGCGATTTGATTGTCAACCAAGGCTATGGAAGGAAATCCTTGTTCTTTATCTTATCCCTGATGTAATCGTCTACAAATGTCAATCTTGGCCCCTGGAGTGAATCCTGCTCAAGTTTTTTCTTTATCTTCAAAACCTGCTTCAATTCCGCCACCCATTCAGGGTATTGGTTTATCCATTGGTAGTTGAGCATATCCTGGGCGCGTTTTATATCAACTTCGGTTGCAGTCATGGTCATGCTCTTAAGGAAATCATATTTCTCAAGGTCAGCCATGGTCACGCCTATGAATTTGGCTTCCGGTGTGGCTATGTCCTTGCCTATATAAGCCAGGTTTATGCTGCCCGTCTTTATTGTCCAATATATATACCATCCCCATGCATCGCCATCGTTGAATACATATATGGGCAAACCCATATCTGCAAGCTTCCTTATGAGCCTCCTCGTGCCCCTGGCAGCCTGCCCCTGCGGCGTTATGAGTATTGCATTTTCCTTCTTCCAAAAACCGTCTTCATTAAGCCTCTGCCATAATGCATCCTTCTCTACGACTAATACATATTTTGCCTTGACGTCTACAAATTCTATGTCGTTGTCGACATCGCTCGGTATGGCCCATCCGCTCCTTCCCATCTTGCTCGCATCTATCTCTATCTTCTCGTTGCCGTAATTGTCAATGATCCTAAGGTTTCCGGCAAGCACTCCTTTCCTGTTTGCATTGAGATTCATATTCTCCCTTTTGGTGCCGAGCGCGACTTCAAGGTCCTCTATGAGTGGATTAGATTCGCTCTGCTCGTCGAATATGTTCTCGTCAACATCCTCGCCAAGGGAGAATTTCAATTGGTAAAAAAGGCCCCTTATGGAGGCGTGAAGGTTCTGCGATATGAAGCTGTGGCATTTTGCCGCTATTGCTATTGTCTGCATGAACCTTTTCGATTGCGCCAAATTTATGAAGCTGTGTTCCTCCATTGCACTGCCCAGCCTTAGAAAGCCCTCCTTTTTGTCGTAGAATATGTTTGATTTAGTCCTCGTAGTTGCACTGAATGAAGGGTTCTTCCCGTCCTTTATATCCGATAATATGCTATTGCCGAGCCCTTCGAGAAGCTTTTCTGTCTTGTTGGACGGTTTCTTCTCTGCAGGCATATCATTCACGCTCGTGCTTGTTCAGCTCACGTATTATCTCGTTGCGCCTCTTGCTCTGCTTTATTGCATACTTAATCACTTCGGCAAGGGTCTTCACCGGAATTATCCTTATCTTCTTAAGGTTGGCTTTTGCAATGTATATGTCGTCCTTGTTGCTTGCCGGCACTATTACTGTCTTTATGCCTGACGCTATTGCAGCCTCAACCTTGCTTGTCACTCCGCCAACTGGCAGTACTGCTCCCCTCACGGAAAGCGAACCTGTCATTGCTATCGATTGGTTGACCGGAAGGCTTTCCATAGCAGATATTATGCTTATAGCTACAGATATGCTCGCACTGTCGCCCTCTATGCCCTCATATGTCTGGAGGAATTGGACGTGCATATCATATCCTGCCACGTCCCTGCCTATATGCTTCTTTATTATCGCACTGACATTCTTGACTGCCTCATTGGCTATCTTGCCCAGTTTTCCGGTGGGTATGAACTTGCCTTCCGACTTTGAACCTGCAGGCGTTACCTCTGCAACTATGGGCACAACGATGCCTGCTGACATCACGGAGCTGCCGACTACTGCCAATCCGTTGACCTTGCCTATGCTGAATCCAGATGTATTAAACACCTTGTAATCCTTCCTGAAGTCTATCTCCTGTGATATGACCTGCGATTCTATTGGGCTGGCAAGACCCTTTGCTGCAAGCACATCTTCCCTAGTAACATATTTCCTCTTATGCTCTATTGCTATATCGCCTGATGCCCTTATCAAGCCACCCAAATCTCTAAATACAAGTGTAAGCCTGCTTTTCCTGCCTGCCCTCCTTCTTGACTCTTCTATCAGCTCATTGACCGCTTCCTTGTTGAAATGGGGTATCTTACCATCCTTTCTTACCTCCTGCGCTATGAACTGCACGAGAAGATTCCTGTTCTGCGTTGTGTCAGGCATTGTTGAATCCATGAATACCTCGTATCCGTATCCGCGTATCCTTGACCTGAGTGCAGGATGCATATGTTGTATATCTGATAGGTTTCCGGCAGCTACAAGTATGAAATCGCACGGCACCGGATCTGTCCTTACCAAAGCACCGGAACTCATCTCGCTCTGCCCGGTTATGGAATATTTCTTTTCCTGCATTGCCGTTAGCAATTCCTGCTGTGACCTGGGCTCCAAACTGGAAATCTCATCTATGAACAATACGCCTTTGTTGGCCTTATGCACGCCTCCGCTCTCAACCCTAAGGTGCGCTGGAGTGCCGAGCCCTCCGCTCTGCAGTGGGTCATGCCTTACGTCGCCGAATAGTGCCCCTGCGCGCGATCCTGTTGCATCTATAAACGGGGCGTGAGATTTCCCGGTGTTATCCACTATAAGCTTGGGCTCGCTCATGTCCCCCATGCCTGGCACTCCCATCCTTCGCGTTAAGCCGCTCATGAATAAAGCCATAGCTCCAAATATCATCACACCTAATATGAGCGCGGCAATCACTATTATCTCATTGCCTACAAGTATGCCGCTTAATGAAAGTGCGAACAATCCTATTACCAATATTAATACAATTGGCGTTATTAGGGAAGTGCCCTTGCTCAGCGACATCCTGTTTGCTATCTTCTCCTTCTGCAGAATCTGTCTTCCCTGCCCATCCCCAAGCTTCTTCCTGGATTCCTCATCTGGGTAAGTTTTCACAGATTTCACTATAGGCACGTTTTCATCATTCGGATTCCTGTAAACAAGTATATCCTCAAGGTCGGTCCCAGAAATAAGTTCAGACATCGCTTGTGCAAGCATTGTCTTTCCAATTCCTGGTTCTCCTATCAACAATACATTCCTTCCCTGCTTTGCTGCTTTTTTTACTATATCTGTGGCCCGCTTCTGGCCTATTACCTGGTCTATGAGCTTGTCAGGTATCTTGACATCTGCAGTTGTATTAAAATGCAATTCGGTCATGAGCAACATCTTATGCAATGAGCAATATTTTAGGATAATAAAACTTATTAAGCCTTATGAATGGAAAAAGGAAAAAATAGAATAAAAGCGCTATTGATCAATAGCGCCTTTTGTTGTATACCAATACTGAAGCTATTATCACTATTATGATAACTATCACTATTGCAATTACTATATAATTAGTATTCAGTGCAGATCCTGCCTGAGGTATGGTCGTCAATGTCGTTACTATGGTTGTCGGCACAGTCGAATGAGACGTTGTGGAATTAGCAGGTATTGTTGTAGTCACGCTCGTTACCGGCTTCTCTGTGTTCAATACTGTGAGGTATACTATTGCTATGCCATGCGTAGTTGTATCCTGTCCGCCTCCTGCAAGTTGCACGCTGTAATTCCCAGGGGTTGTATTGGCTTTTGTGTATATCGTCATGAGGCCACTGAATGGAGGCACGCCGCTTATAGGTGCAACAGATGTGAATACGCCATCAGCTGCAAGCTGAGGTGAATTTGGTATTCCAGGATATGTCGTACCTGCGGTGCCGTTGTACAATGTGAAAGTATAGTTTACAAGTATGCTATCATTGAGATACATTGTAACATGGCTTGGCGTAACTTTTGGGAAAGCCACACCGAGATAACTCGATGCATATGCTGCTGTAATCATCATAGAAAATAGCCCAAGCACCATCAAAAGATTCAATCTCATATTTAACATCAATACACCTATATATAATAAAGTAAAAAGATTTAAAAAGCTTTTGAAGTTTTGTCAAGATTAACAACGTAAGCGGGAAATCCCATCCTGCCTATAGGCAGGATGAAAGCAAGCCGCAGAACAAGAAAGTATAAAATTCAGTTGCTCCTGTCCGCATTGAATATCTTGTAGGTTTTCGGTTTTATCCTGCCTACTATATACTTAAATGCTATTTCTGGACTGCTTTTTTCACCGCATGAGTATATGTCAAGTGTGGCATAGTTGCTTTCCGGCCATGTATGCAGAGCTATGTGGCTCTCTTCTATCAATGCGATTATGGATACGCCGCCATCTATGTCGTTATAAGGCGCAAATTTTTTTGCAACCATCTCTATTATATGCAGGTTGCCTTTTACTGCACTATCCACTACCGTCTTTTTCAGGAAGTCCAAATCAGCTATCTGCTTTTCGTCTATGTCGTATAGATTGCCGTACACGTGTTTTCCTATTATCCTAGGTATCTGCTTCTGCAAACTTTGCACTCCTGCAACATTTTTCATTTCTTTTTCACCTGATAACTTAAGAATGCTTATAAAGTAATAAAAATGCTTAAAAGCATTGCTATAAAATGCGTTTAATTTTCTCTTAGGTTTTTAGCTTTTTCAAAGTATAACAAGCATATAAGGAAAAATATTTGTCCCATGCAATATACAGCAAAGTTTATATCCTTTATTGCATAATAAATAATGCTTATTTATTGAATAGATCAGGAATCAAGAATTAGCTTATGTGATGCTTAACGGTGTTTATATATGGGAAAGTTTGCAATAGCAGATGCTGAACTATCTAAGATAGTGATATGCAGGAGATGCAAGTCTAGGAACAAGGTAGGAAGCAAAATGTGCAGGAAATGCGGATACAAGAGCCTTAGGCCTAAGCGAAAGGAGGCAAGGGTAAAGAAATAGTCTAGCGGTGTAATACATGGCAGAACTAAATCCGAACGAACAATTAATATTAAAGACACTCCAGGATCTTGGGGCGACAAAGGATTCTAGTATCAAGACGGCAGATGACGTGATGAGGAAATGCAACAGGCCAAAAGGCCTGGTTACAAACACCCTTGTCGCACTGGTCCAAAAGGGTGCTATTAAAAGGGTAGCGAGGGAGAAGGCAGCTGGATACTATGTTTTGCAGGCAAAGAAGTGATATTTGTGGATGACCCTACTGAATATATAGAGTTCATGGCGAAGTACAAGGATTGGATATCGATAAGAAAGCTGGGTATAAGGGAGCATACAAAGCCAGAGGAAGTCGTATTCCACATGGCGGGCATAAGAACTACTATCGATGGAAAGATGTTCAAATTCCTCGGCATAAATACTGAGATGCTTGACAGGTTTGCTGAAACGGCAACTGCGAATGCGAAGAAGAACTACCAATCACTCGGGCAAATAATAAGCTCTATGTCTGGAAAGGATGCAAAAGCCGCAATAGAACAGGCATGCACGAACAAGGTGGTCGCGCCTCTTGCAGAGAACTACCTTTTGAACAAGCTTATAACCAACATGAAATTCGATACCGGCATAAGTCAATTGGAAATGTCCAAGATATTTCCTGAACTGAAGCCGCCGAGAGCACCTGGAAGGATGGGCAAGGGGAAGAAAACTCAGTAATAGCCCATATTTTTATCGTCAATCGTAAAAGACAGCAGGCATTCAGAATCGTGGCAGTATAGTTGCCTGATTGCCTTCTTCATCTACATACGCTGCTTCCCATGTTCCATCGTCATTCCTTTTCCTTATATGGAATCCTACGGGCAGCGCATCACCTCTTAGCAATTTAGCGCTCTGCTCTATCAAATCAACCTTAGGGTTGGTTGTTCTGGCCGCATCGCCTTTCAGCAGTGCATCATGCATAGGCTTGTACATGCCCGATGTCAAGGTTATATCCTGATATCTGTTCATGCTTATCACGAGCCTGTTTGCTATGTCATCAGGAGTTGCGATTATATTTAACTTGTACGCCTTGGCTATCAGCCCGCTTCCATAAAACACGGCTATGGTATTCTTTATGCTGTCTATATCGTCCATGGAGTCGTAAAGCAGGCCTGCCATTGCCATTACTGTAGAACCGGTATACGAGTTTCCGACTATTGAAGGAAGTTTCAACGCGCTTTTTATACTAAACCTATCGAGGAAATCAGAGAATTCCTTTCTTATTGCGCTTTTTTGGTTTGAATTTATCTGCGTCCTGAGCCTCTTAAGCCAGTCCCAATAATCCTTTATCTCATTGTCATTAGCTATGTAGTCTATCAGGTCATTTTCGTTCAATCCCCTGAAATCTTCGATTTTTTTAGTTATCAATTCAACTAGGCTATTCCCGTTTAACGGGCTTATTCCTAAATCATCCCTATTCTGCAAGTCTTCAAACATCTTTTTATCATATACCTTCATGTAATGCTCCCACAGGAACGACGCAAAATATATGGCCTGTTTTGGAAATGGCACGTGACTTACGAACGCATCTATACTTTTTAAAAAGCCCTCCTTATCTCTGGAGTTCCTCTCCAGATCCTCAAACGCCTGGGCGACTGCATACACATACCCTATCTCTGAAAACCTTCCATATACCTTAGGTGTGTTAATCCCGAATTTGGTAAAGTCCGGATATGGCATGTTGAATCTTCCATATCCAAAGGTATAATCCACATCGATAAGCTTGGGATCCTTTTTAATCCACATCAGCGTTGCGCCAGAGCCCTGCGTCATCTCTGCATTAGGTGCCCTCACAGAATCGTATACTGCAGTATCTACAGATAGTATTATGGCTGATTCAAGCCTTCCCGAATCGGATGACATCTTTATGTTTGCAACTGCATCGGAGAGCACAAGCCCAACGCCTGCGCATGCAAAAGTCGTCTGCTTCAATTCCGCATGCTTGAACATATCTATGTAAGGCCTATAAAACGCCTCGTTTTCGTTCAGTAATTTTGAATATACCAATCCAAATGCCACTTCCGCTTCAGGTCTGCTGTAATCGTCGTTGCTTTCAGTTGCAAAATATATGTTCTTCGGGGGCTCATCTAATAAATCTTCAAGCGAGCCGTTTTTTTCCATATTTTTTATAAATAGGTATATTGAAT
>JAJYUR010000019.1 GCA_021792395.1 Microcaldota archaeon | reverse complement strand
GACCTCAATAATAAACTATAAAAACGAGATATGTGTTGTCACGGTAAACGGGTACAAAAACATGAGTGCAGGAACATCCACTAAGATTGCAAAGGCGCTTTTTAACAGGATCATTTCATGAGAAAGAGTTCGCCAATGCCACATGCATGCTTTTTATGTCTAAGCATTTCTTAGGGATGGAAGATTATTCCAATTAATTTTTCCATACATCGCTTCGAATTTTTCGCTGAGTGCGCGCTCGGCATCAGACAGCACGCTACTGCTTGTCGAGAATTCCTTTGACGAGGCTGCATTTCCATATTCCTTCGATATGTCTTCGTGGAAGCTTTTGCAGAGATCTTTTGAGCATTCAGCGCGCCTGACGAAACACCTTAGTCTGTCTATTAGCTCGACTTCATGCATAGCTTCAAAGCGCATAATGAATGATCCAATTCTGGTTTCCCTTAGGTATACCCTCCCATTTTTCCTCAACCACGCTCGTGAATCATAATCTTTAAGGGCATTTAGCATGTGCTTCTGCTCATTTTTATACTCTTTATATCTAACGAGTTCGTATCTCCACATGAGCTTGAATGTGTTCAATCCTTTATTTGCCTCTAGAAAATCAAGCAACGTTTTATTCGTATGCATTGATATTTGTTTTATTGCATCGGGCAAGAAAGTATCTGAAGGCTCTGGATTGTTTGTTACACCAGTGCGTTTGAAACGTAACATTTTATCACTCATATATACATAGCTTAAGGCCATTGTATAATATTTATAACTACCCTAACGCTAAATTTTAAGGTAAATACATATTTTCTGTTTACTTATGTATCGCCATTACTTTTATCTCAAATATCAAAGTCTTCCCTGCCAACGGCGAGTTGAAATCAACGGTAATGGAATTGGAGTTGATTGCAGTAACCACACCCTGTCCACCAGTGCTTGACGAAACTATTGTGCCTACAGATATTGTCTTATTTCCCACAACCGACCTTGGGAGACTAACAATGCGGCTCTGATTCACTTCACCATAAGCCTCGGATGGTGTCAAAGTAACATTTTTAACTTCACCCAACTTCATTCCTATAACTGCATTGTCAAATCCAGTTATAAGCTGCCCGCGACCTACGGTGAAATTAAGTGGCTGAGCCCCAAAATTGGAACTGAATATAGTTCCATTGGTGAATTTTCCAGTATAATAAACGCTTACATTATCCCCAGCTGCAACGGTAGTTTGAGCGGAATTATTACTCACCATATAAATTACAGCTGCAATTGCAATTATAATGATAATTAGAATTAATTTATAATGTAACTGTACGCCATTAGTCATGATTTTCCCATTTTTTCCAGCCATATTGGTATTTGTTGCATCGCAACATAATTAAATATTGCCATGAATTAGATTTATCACTTGATATCTTCGTATAAGCTAGTAAATCCAAGACATGCCTTTTTTTATAATGGGTGCAATAATAAAATATGCTAAAAAAATCTGTATATTCCATAATTGCAATAGCACTGCTACTAATTGCAGTTGTAATTCTCATTCATATTCCTGGGTTTGCACATACTCCTGTCTCAAAGCCAAGCGTCCATAATCAAAGCGTGGTACTTGGGGCTGACGGTTCGATAATGAATGCCAGCCAAATAAAAGTGCTTGAATCTTTCGGAGTGCATTGGATTAGGCTGGATATATCTGAAAACAAAAGCTTTGAAAGTTACATAACAAATCTTACTGCGAATAATATGAGTGTGCTTGGAATAATAGACTATAGAACCATGGGCGTGAAGTTTAAAAATATTAATGGCAGCCTAGAATGTGTAAGCAACTGCAATTGGACCCTCAATGACTGGCTTTCAAACGTGTCCGATGTCGTAAATATGTACCCCCAAATACATGTTTGGGAGATATGGAACGAGCCCCAGTTGCCAATATTCCAAAACGGATTCAACAACGGGAGTGTTTACAACTACTTCCTGATGCTGCGTGGAGCATATGGCGTAATAAAGAGATATAATCAGTCTGATACAATACTCTGTTTAGGGGGCGATAACATATATGAAGGAGGCAATGCAATATGGGCCTATGGGTACAACTGGGCAAAAGAGCTTTGGAGTTATGGCGCATCTAGATACTGCAGTGCCATATCACTACATGCATATACTGGATTCACATTGATGATGAACCAGAGCTTAGGCAATGGAGTTACAATGGGCTCCATATTTAATGATTCTTTAGACGCTTATGAAAACCTGACTCATAAACCTATATGGATTACAGAGATAGGCATACCTTCAAATAACGGCACAGGATTAGGAAATAGGCTTGATAATAGCTATAACAAGCAGGCGATGTTCCTAAATCAGACATTCTCAATGTTTGCATCAAAACCATATGTAGGTGGGATATTCTGGTTCAATGTCAATGGGCATGTTGATAGCCCGTATAACTTCAGTTTTGGGCTTTTCAACAGGAGCTTCAGCCCAAAACCATCTGCATATGCATTCGAGAAGGTCTCAGATGCATTGCGATGATGCATGAATGGTATTTATTGGTTGTTTTCTAATCATAAATTAGGTGTTGGTTTGAGAAAATCCGGAACTGTCAAAATAAGAAGGGCAATTTCAGCGGACGCAGATTCGCTTTTGGAGCTTTATCAGGGTCTTTATCCAGAATTAAAAGGGAAGATAAGCTCTTTTAAGCTGCCAAAAGCAGATACGGAAACTTTCATTGCCAATTACGGGGTTGAACCTGCAGGATTTGTGATACTTACTTTCATATCCTATAGTCAGAAAAAGACTGGCTTCGGATATATAGAAGAATTATTCGTAAAGAAACGCTATCGCAGTCTAGGCATAGGCAAAATGCTTGTAAACTCGGTTATCTTATGGTGTAAAAAAAGAGGTTATAACGTAATATTCCTTACGACGCCGAAGACGAACATAGGCGCAATAAAGTTTTACAGGCACCTTGGATTCAGAAAGAGCAAGCAGGTTTGGCTGCAATATATAAATAAGAAGAAAAAGAAGCAATAATTTGAGCAATCCTCGAATTATCGTGCATTTGACTTCATATACTACGGGTGTTTTAAGAATTTGCCTGCATAATGCTCTGCGCAGCTGTTACAGCAAAAATCTAAGGCTTTGCCGTTTATTCGTAGGGCAAGAATACCACGATTTTCAATCGCGGGATGAATGCAAGCATGTTAGACAAAGCGACTTTGGGACAAAAGTCAGACAAAGCGATAAGTATATAAGTTAAATACTTTTTCTTGCTTGTTGCGTATAAATGCAAATCATGAAATGTGCCCGTAAACATAGCTCTCATATCTATGTCCAAGCGTTTTTGCATATTTCAAAAGCGTCTTGTTATCCGAAGCGTTTATGAGCGCATTTTCATAGTCCTTCGGGATTTTTATCCTGAAATAAAAGAAATCCAAAAGGATTTTTTCAGGAACCGACACCGGAACATAAATGCCGGAATATTTCAAGTAATCAAAGCCAAAGAAGCCATGCTGGGAAATCCTGTGTATAACTACTCTTGTGTCGTTTATTAATCTGGCTCCTTGATTGGCTGCAGTGCGTGTTATTATTACCGGATTGGCCTGTTGCGTCCACAACTGCCTTATTGTCATTGCATATCCCATCCCGTAATAAAAAGGTCTGAAGGCAAAGCCATATGTTGCTTCGTTCTTCTGAAAGGAGTAAACGCCTTTAGCTATGCGATATACGCGCTTGCTTTTGGCTAGGTTGTGAATGAATAAACGCGCGTATTGACCGCCGCCGCCCATATGTATTATGAAGCGTTTTGCGTCAGCTGTAGTAAATACCTCTTGCTTGGAAAAATAATCCTCAAAGCCCTTCTCATACTTCATACGATCCATCTCTTGATATATTCCAAAAAGCCTGCATAAGATATCACTATTCCAGAATAGACCAGGCTTTTCAATACCTGCTCGTCAACAGGTTTTTCTATGGTCTTTATGAATGCAGAAAGTTTTAACCTTACAAAATGGTCGTTGCGGTTAAGTCTGTTGGTTAGCACGTATATGTCATATAAGTCTCGCATGTACCTCCTGTTAGAATAAGCTTCTATTTTTCTTACCAACAATTCCGTAGGGCTGAGCACTCCAATTGCCATTGTAGATCCGTCTACCTTAACGTAAGGCATTATTGTGCTTTCGGCAGCTCCCTCCTTCGCCTCTATAAGTAGGCTTGCAGTGCCATTGCCCACCCTAATGTTGGTATTTAGATCTGCATCCCTGCCTTCCAGCTTCAAGTTGTATTTGGGCAATTTATTTATCAAGCTCTCTACAGAATCATTTTTCATGTAAATATCTATATCTTCAGAAAATCTCATTCCTTCATAGCATCGCCATATGGCAGTGCCGCCATAAAGCAATGCGCTAGGCTCTATAGAATTATAGATTATCTCCATAACGTAATCTTGTAGCAATGCCAATTCAAGCCTTTTTCCGCTTAATACGTTACCAATGGGTTCCATATTTAATAAGTAGAAGTTATACATTATTATAACTTTCGCTTATTATATATTTGGATGCAAAAGCTGGAATCTGATGAAACTGACACCCTCCCACGAATGAAGTTCGTGGGCTTTCTGCGAGGCATTCTGTAAAAGACGCAATCAGCCTTACGGGTGTTTTAAGAATTTGCCTGCATAATGCTCTGCGCAGCTGTTACAGCAAAAATCTAAGGCTTTGCCGTTTATCTTAACCCTAACTCCTCCTTTGTATATTTCGCATCTGCATTCGACACATTTATCTAGTTTTGGTTTTATTGCCAACTCTATTATACTATCAAATCTGCTAGAGAGCCTTTCTGCAAATTTTTTCCCCTCGTCTGTAAGCAGATATACCTGTTTATCTCGTGGACCAGAAGAAGAGAGCTTTACATATTTATGGTCTTTCAGTTCCTTTAAGAATGGATATACCTGTCCGGGACTGGGCGGCACGCCAATCTTCTGTTCCAATTCCTTCATTATGTCATATCCAGATATGGGTTTATCCTCTAATAACAGCACTACAAAAAACTTTGACAAACTTGCTATTTTTATTTCAGGCATACTAATAATATAATGCAGAAGTATAATAATATATACTATATTAATATGTATAATTAAATATATATCAAAAAATGATATATTTTTATATATGCTTATGCATATGTATGAAGGTGATATAATGAAAGATGTTGTATGTGGAATGAACGTAGAAGAAGATAGCAAGCTCTCAAGCGAACATGACGGGAAGAAGTATCATTTTTGCTCGAAGGACTGCAAAGCTAAATTCGACAAGAATCCTGAAGAGTATGCAAAGGGCGGCAAAGGCGACAAGAAATGCTGCTGAGATTACAAAACGTAAAGATATGTCAACTTTAAATGAGATGCATTAAGTGGCAAATCGCAGGAAAGAAGACGGACATGTTGAAAAGCCAACCGCAGCGTACTTGCTGGTCATGGTAGGAGGGGTTTTTGTGCTGCTTGGAGGCTTTATGACAATCGTTTTTGGGGATCTCTTCGGGGGCATGATGTTACGCTTCGGATACCCTGCCATGACTGGCATATTTTCAGTGTTATGGATTATAGGCATAATATCCGGATTGCTCATGATAATATCAGCATCAAGAATAAATAGCCCTAAAAAATCTGTTGTAACTGAATGGTCGGTCATAGCGCCGGTCTTTTCCATGATAAGCCTATTTGATATGGGGGGTCTCTGGATAGGATTCATACTAGGTTTTATGGGGAGTATTTTGGGCATTGCGTATGGGTCATCATGATCCGCAAGCGTATTGACTTTCAAACAAAGGAATTGCATGGCAAATGATCCTATCTGCGGAATGTATGTGGACGAATACGAAACCAAGATAGTTGACACTAGGAACGGCAGGAAATACTACTTTTGCAGCAATGCCTGCCGCATCAAATTCGAGCGACCGGAAAAGGAATTCAAGCATCTTAAGATTATGCTTGCGATATCATGGCCATTATCTATATTGATATTGCTGATTACGTATATACTGCATTTCGAATTTTACCTTTTTGCACTGCTTGGACTGTCTGCAATAGTGCAGTTTTACCCAGGGATGAAGTTTTACAAAGGGTTAATCGACGCAGTCAGGAACAAGTCCACTAATATGGACATGCTCATAGCAATAGGCACCAGCGCAGCATGGGCGTACAGCGCATTTGTAGTGATTTTTCCCTCTCTGATTACTGCGTCGCATGGCGTTTATTTTGATTCGTCTGCACTTATAGTCACGCTGATACTGACTGGAGACTATTTGCAGCATCTTGCAGAAAAGAACGCGACCTCTGCTTTGGATAAGCTTTTTGCAATGCAGCCTAAAACAGTTAATGTGGTGAGGCAAGGGAAAATAATAGAAGAGCAGACAGAGAAGGTCGTAGTCGGGGATATATTAGTGATCAAACCTGGAGACAGGATTCCAGTAGACGGAACGGTCATAGAAGGCACAAGTGATGTTGATGAATCGACGGTTACAGGGGAAAGCATGCCAGTCAAAAAAACAGTCGGAGATGCGGTGATAAGCGGGACAATAAATAAATCTGGATCGTTCAAGATGCGCGCTATCAAGGTCGGCGGCGATACTACATTATCCCAGATAATCGGGATAGTCGAAGCTGCGGCATCGAATAGGGTGCCGATCCAGAAGCTTGCTGATAAGGTATCCGCATACTTCGTGCCAGTTGTAATATTCGTTGCTATTGCATCTGCTGTTTTATGGGGCGTGTTTGGTTCTGTTGGCATTCAGGTTGCAATACTGATTTTTGTAAGCGTAGTGATAATCGCATGTCCATGCGCATTCGGCATTGCCACTCCTGCTGCCTTATTGGTTGGTTCAGGAAGGGCATCCAGCTATGGCATACTGATAAAAAAAGGGGAAGCAATAGAAACAGCATTGAAAATAAACGCAATTGTATTGGACAAAACAGGAACTATAACCGAGGGAAGCCCTGAGGTAACCTCGATCTTGCCTTTGGATGGACATTCGGAAAATGATATCCTTTTCTATGCAGCATCGGCGGAACAGCAATCCGAACACCCGATCGCAAAGGCGATAATCAGGAAGGCCATAGTGATAGGCATATTGCCTTCAATTGCAAAAGATTTTTCACATAATGAAGGAAAGGGCGTAAGTGCATTGGTCAACGGAAAGACAGTTGCGGTTGGGAATATCAACATGTTTAAAGAAGTTAAAGGTGCCGGCTATGCCTCAGATAAGGCGATAAATATGCAAAATGAGGGCAATACTGCGCTTATCTGCTATCTCGATGAAATGCCGATGGGGATCATCGCGGTTTCCGATCCAGTAAGAAAAGATAGCAAAAAAGGGATAGATGCCCTGAAATCCATGGGTATGGGGGTGTACATGGCGACGGGAGACAATAAGGCAGTCGCAGAAAGGGTTGCCAAGTCGGTTGGAATAGAAAATTATATAGCAGAAGCAAGCCCGATGAGCAAAGCAGAACTGGTTAAAAAGTTACAGACTGAAGGGAATATAGTCGCAGTTGTAGGTGATGGCATAAACGATGCGCCTGCCCTTACACAGGCCGATTTAGGCATTGCCATAGGTGCTGGTACTGAGATAGCAATAGATTCCGGAAGCGTTGTACTTATGAAAAACAGCATTAACGATATAGTGAAGCTGCTTCGCCTTTCAAGGAGCATAACAGGTAAGATAAAACAGAATCTTGCATGGGCATTTGGGTATAACATAGCACTTATACCTTTGGCCGCCGGGGCGTTAATCCCGTTTTTCGGCACATCGATATACGATGCGCTTCCGATACTTTCGGCAGTTGCTATGGCACTAAGCTCCACGATAGTGGTTACAAATTCGTTGCTTCTTAAGAGGACTAAGATCTGAGATGGCAAATACTTGATGCTTGATTTATTCGTAGGGCAAGAATACCACGACTTTTAAGTCGTGGATGAATTGCACGTCGTAATTTATAGCCATTTATGCCTAATATATTATAATATAATTTAGGCAATTTTATGAGGTCTATAAAAAAAGCTTCAGTCAAAAAGAGATTCATGCATGTAAAACAACATGGTTGATATGGAACATAACTTGTATACTCTGGACGCTGCCGAAGCCGCAAAATCGTTGGGGTACAGCATCGCTACACTGATAGATAAGCTGTCCTCTTTTGATTACGGTTCCATACCTGCTCTTACTGAGAGAGAAGAGGGCGATACCAAGAAATGGGTGAGCATACGCAGCAAGTACCCGTTTACTATTGCAGTGATAATGGATCGCAACAGCAACGACATAGCTGGCTACTGGTCATTCGTGCCGTTAGACGAGAAAACGTTCAAGCGTATAAAGGATGGCACAGTGATAGATGGTGACATAGCTATCGAGAACATCCCAGAATTGAAATCCGGGAGCAGATGCTATATGTACATAACAATGATCTTCCTTAAAAAAGAGTACAGGCATACGGGTGCTGTCAATGCAATCTATCACTCATTTGCAAAAATCATATCGGAATTCGCGGAAAATGACATATTTTTCCACGAGGTTGCGACAAACGCCTACACCAAAGAGGGAGAATCCGTAGCCCTGCATCTTGGCATGTCTTTTGTAATACGGAGCGCGGAAAGGGGCAAAATATATTCTGCAAAAACGCAATCGATTCTCGCTTCAAAATACTTAAAGGCTGAAAAGAAGCTTATCGAAGCGTATTTCAGATACGCGTAAGCCCTTTTTGCCCGTGATTATAATAAAAAGATATAGTTGACATAGAGCACAATTTGTATTATCTGGATGCGGTCGAAGCTTTGAAATCTTTAGAGCACAGCTAGTGCCAAATATAATAAGATATTATTAGAATATCTAACATATTCTACGAATACACTAAACTGCTTATTAACATGTGCTAAAATACAAGTTTTAGTCAGGTTTAGCGGTCGAACTGAAAGTTTTTAAATATTACAGTATCTATATGCAGTAAGTGATGCAATGAGCATATTCAAAAAGAAGCCACAGAATGGCAAGGACAATGAGGAAGGGCCTATCGGAAATCTAGTATCAAACGAGCTTAGGAAAAGAATTAGGCATGATGAGTATAATCCGGAATACAAACCTCTTTCGCTATCTGATAAATACGGCCCATATGAATACCCTGGAGAAACCGGTCGAAATAAGGGGGGGCATCGTGGTATAATAAAAAGAGGCGATGAGTAATGTGGAAAGAGAAACTATCTAGAGCAGTAATTGAAAAGAGAAACCCATACCTAAACTAATATCAAGCAAGAGAAAATAATTGTAATAACTATTGGAGAATAAAAGCTTTTTTTATCCACCTGCTTATAATGGTCTTTTATAATTAACGTAGACCGTCTTTTTCGTATCTTTTCAAATATTTTATTTTGTTTTCATGTATTGCTGTTTCCAAATGCTGATTATTCTATCATTGTGTTTCATTTGGGCTATTCGAACGGAGTTTTTCGATGCTATTATTTACGTAAAAATCTGCACTGCGCTCTAAAAGAAGCTTTGCACATCTACACGCTTATTATTAATAGCTTACCTAAGTGCAGTCCTTCCGTATGCATCCCTTGTGTTTACATCAGCTCCATGCCCTATAAGGAGCTTGGCAATCTCCGTGTGCCAATTCTCCTCAGCCAGCATCAGTGCAGTCCTTCCATCACCATCCTTTGCGTTCAGATCAGCACCTTTCTCTATAAAAAGCTTGACAACCTCTATGTTTCCGTTCTTTGCAGCCAGCATCAGTGCAGTCCTTCCATCACCATCCTTTGCGTTCAGATCAGCACCTTTCTCTATAAAAAGCTTGACAACCTCGATGTTTCCGTAATAAATAGTATACATCAGTGCAGTCTCCCCATAATAGTTCTTTGCGTTCAGATCAGCACCTTTCTCTATAAAAAGCTTGACAACCTCGATGTTTCCGTTCTTTGCAGCCAGCATCAGTGCAGTCTCCCCATAATAGTTCTTTGCGTTCAGATCAGCACCTTTCCCTATAAGAAATTTTACGCATTCTATATTCTCCCTCTCTACGGCCAACATAAGCTCAGTCATTTTTTCTTTATTCTTTCTAAAGTTCATGCAATTCGCCTTAACAGCATTTGCATTTATTCAAATATTTATATATACCCTCACTAAGAAAGTCTTGAAATGAGAGATGTGCATGCGCTGAAGAAAGCGTATAAACAGCCGCAAGGAACTTTAATTTTAATTGTTCCATTAAGGATGGTTTCTATCAGCTTGCATTATATATAAAATAATATTAGAATTACTAATATTATGTTAGTTATACCATAAATCGCTCAGTTTTCGCTTGTAGTCGCTTGAGGCCCTCACCAATATAATTGCATGGAAAGGGTTATTTTATAACGCTGTACGTTAAATCTGGAGGCATTTTTCCGTAAAACTGCGCTGAAAACCTGTATTTTAGCATGTTTTTATACCAAAAATAAGCACTTCCATAAAAACGAAAATCAAGATTTTTGTTTCATATTAATGAGCTAAAAAAGGACTCTCGAGGAAAAGTGCGATTTTTTAAACAAGTTTGGCGTGCAATACC
>JAJYUR010000007.1:27169-47713 GCA_021792395.1 Microcaldota archaeon | reverse complement strand
CATACCCACACGAAGGATACTGACGGAATAAATTCAATAGATGAGATGGCGGACGCTGCAATAAAAAATGGCCTGAGGTATTTTGCTGTGACCAACCATACGAAGAGCTTAAGGATTGCGAAAGGCATGAACGAAATGCAGTTTTCAAAATTCTTCGATAGGATAGACGCCCTGAACACAGCATTGGATGGCAGGATTAAAATACTGAAGGGCGCTGAAGTAGACATACTGAAGGACGGGCGCCTTGACTTGGACAGGAAAACGCTTGAGAGCATGGACTGCGTGGTTGGAGCAGTGCATTCGAATACCAATATGGATGAGAAGGAGATGACGAAAAGGATATCGAAGGCAATGGATTCCGGATTTATTGACATATTGGCGCATCCCACAGGCAGGCTCATCAACGAGCGCGAAGGATACAGAATAGACTTGGACATGATTGCGGAATGCGCAGAAAGGAATGGCGTAGCCCTGGAAATAAATTCTTACCCTAAACGTCTTGACCTTAACGATACCAACATCATGCTGGCATCAAAATACAAGGTCATGTTTGCGATAGACACCGATGCGCATAACACCGATCAGCTCTCTTTTATGAGATATGGCTTGGGGACTGCGAGGAGAGGATGGCTAGGCAGGGAGAGGATACTTAATGCACTGCCGTTGGACAAGTTGGAAATGTTTCTAGCGTAATTCAAATGAATTTTGCAAGGCTGAACTGATTTGTCGTTATTTCTGCACCTATGCCGCCAAAGACGTCGATTATCTCCTCTTTAAGGAGCATGATCCTCTGTTTTATGTATGTTTCAAGATCGTATCTGTCTGCAAGTGTTATCGCCATATCCAGGTATTTTTCTATGCCGCCTTTTGATATTGTAAGTAGCAGCTTGCCTCCACACCTGGTGCATTTGCCTATGAGGGGCACGCGCCTATATTTGGCATTGCATGCACCGCATCTGAATGTTTGCCTAGAGAACGAATGCAGGTTGCCCATCAGATCTGGTATAAAATGGCTTAGTATTAGGCGCCTTGCCGTATCGCGCTTGTCTATGCTATAAAGTTTGTCCATAAGCTCGAATTGCACCTTTATCTTATCGTGCATTGTCTTAAGTTTTGTATATGAGCTTTGTATAGGTGAATCAGCAACAGCGCTTACACTGCTGGAATGGGTGAACAGTATATTTTTATATATGGCATCGCTGTTTAGCCTGCTTCCTACAAGCTCCATGCTTACTTCACCTGGCTGAGGATATTCATAGGTCTTATCGTAGAATGCTTTGGTGAAGTTCGATATGACCTCCATTGCATGCACTTCATCATCGACCTCTTCAGGCTTTACATTGACAGTAAGTATGAGCGGCGCGTCCATGGTCCCGCCTATGGTGCTTGGCAAGTATTGCCTTGAGAAATTTATGAGCCCGTCCAACAGCATCATCGTAGTGTCCTCGTCGCCATCGCAGTTCCTCCTTCTTGCGGATATGACGTAAGGATGGGCAAACCCAACGTTCGCATCAGTGAACCCTATTATCCTGCCGAGCACCCCTGCAGATGTATGCGGCGATAAAGACATGACTAGGTGGCCGACAAGGTCGCCCTGCGATGCAGCATTGTAGAAAGGCTCCATCCCGTAATATTTTACAAGTAGGTCATCTATGAATCTCGTTACCCTGAGCATGTATTCTGCGCCGCGCGTGTTGAGTATCACGTCCTGGTGCATCAGCTCGACAAGCTGATTTCCGTCCTTAAGATCGTTGCCCTCATAATCCTTTGTGTATCCAAGTTCCCTGAGCGCCTCTACACTTGTTTTTACCTCATTTGGATAGAAATGGGTCATAGGCACATCGGTAGCATCAAACCTTGCAGTTCCGTCCTTGAATATATATACGCCATGCATGCTCCTGAGGATGCCTTTTTCTAATGGTTCTGAAATTTTGTTGGCGCTGAAAAGCCCCTTCACACCTTTGACAAGTTTTGGCATGGTTTGCATGCCGAGGCTTTTCATAGCTGCATTAGTGATTTCTACAATAGATATCCTCTTCATCTCGCTGGCATATGCAGGGCTGCCGCATTTTTCGCATGTTTTGCTTTTAGTTAGATTGCCACAAGCCTTGCATTTCCTCTCAATGAAAGTCCTGCAATGGTGTTCGTTGCAGTATACCGAATTGCGATATTCACCGTTCTTCAAGCACCTATACCTTGCAATCTCTACCTCTATGCCAGCGGAACCAAGGTTCTTTGATTCTTGCAGGTATGCCTTTGATATGCTTCTCTCCTTTCCGCCATATTCGCCTATAGGGAAAAGCACATTGGGCGCCGGGCGCATCAGCCTCTCCCTAGCCTTTTCTGGGCGGCCCATCCTGCCGCCTATGCCTGTAGACCTTTTCATTATCTTGAAAGGCGCAATGGCATTAAGCATGTTCAATATAGGCAGTGCATCGTCCTGTTCCACTTGATGCATGTGCTCTATCGTCACTAAACCATCCTTTAGGAAGCCGAATGTGGCTATCATTGCCTGTGCATCATCCCCATAGATTTCTATGTAATCATCATGGTCGTAATGCGGAGCACATATCGCTTCAAGCGCTTCCCTTGAGCCCTCCACTTCACTATGCAATTCGAGCTTGTCTACAGAAAATAGGCTTTTACTGTCGAAATGCTTTGCGGCTTCCATTACCGACTTCATCAATGAAGCCATGGCTTCTTTGCTTGAATCATAATAGTCATATATGTACTTCGGGTGCATAGGCACTGAAAATTCATTCGAGAACGCAAGCGCATCTTTGAACGAAATGTCTTTAGGCATGTCACTTTTGTACCCTTTTTCTTTGAGCTGTTCGTACCAATATTCTTCGACATAGCTTGTCGGAGATAAAGGAGTATTCGTCTTTTTGAAGTCGCCATATGTTACAAGCATATCGCCGACAGAGAGTATCTTGCTTATTTCAGGCATGTGTTTTCTGGCTTCGCGTGCAGTGTTTATGCGGAATGCCTTGCCTGATTTTAGTTTTACGAATGGCCCCTCTATTGAGTCTACAGGCATGGCTACGCAGCCCTTGCCCGGTTTTTCCACTTTCAGCTGCGTGCCAGTAACTATGAACTCGTCTAGCAGTATCATGGTCGCAGGACTGAAACCTTTAGCAGCTATTCCGGTAAGCCTTGAACGACCATATCTGAGCCTGAATGCACCTTTGTATTCAGGATATGCGAATACAGGTCTGCCTGCTACCAGCTCGTGCAGGAAAACAGCCTCCTTTTTTTCCTGCTGGCCTTTCTGTGATGTGCCTTTGTCAACCTTTATGATGTTGTTAAGCCAGGACCAATCAAGGCCTGCATTCTTTGTGTATTTGAGCACGCTTTTAGCCTTCTGCGCTATGCCTTCGCAGCTTACAAGACATACGCCGCTCCTTATTCTGTTTGATATGAGTTGCTCTTTACCATCGGCATCGAGACGCATGATGTTTCTGTGTATGTTAACCTCCAGGTCTTCGGTAGGCAGCCCATCTATGCATACGGGGCAATTTTCCAATATCACGCGTATGTCTTCTTCACTAGGAAGGTATTGGAGCCTGGCTACCCTGGAGTTGTATATCTGTATCTCTTCTAGATACCGCTCTATTTCCTTCTGCTGCGCTTTGTAGTTGCTTATCCCCATCTGCTTTCTTGCATAATCCGCCAGAGCTACGGACAGTGCCGCGCTAGTGCCGCCTGCACCGCGTATAGGCCCGGCATACAAGACAGATATATAGTCGGTACCATCGGGATTCTTATGCAGCTCTATGCCTTGCAGGCCTTCAGTTGGGGCCACTAGGATGCCTTCTGTCAATATGGCAAGCCCTATCCTTACGGCCAATGTGAGCCTGCTCTTTTTGTCGTTGACATATGCGAAGTTTTCTGAGGATGCTATCTCCTTGACAACCTTGAATGCAAGTTCCTGCCTCGAATCTATATTGTGCTTCCTTATAATATCGGCCAGCCCGTCTATACCTATTATTCCTTCAACCCTTGAAGCCAGATCGGGAGCAGGCTTTATCTCGACATACTCCTCCGGATCACAGCCTTTTAACCTGGCATTCGTCGCTATATCATATGACTTTTTGAAATCCTTGTCGAGTAAGTCAAAATACTCTTTTATATCCATAAGCATCACCCGTTAAAATCTATGGACACGAACTTCGAGGTCTTGGTTTCAAGAACAGGCATGATGCATGGGGTAGGTATGTGCCCCTGCCTTACTTGAAAGTCGGTCCTTGCCTGCCATGTGCCGCTATTGACTATGCTTACGCCGTGGTAATTTGTTATGCCGTTCTTGTGTATATGGCCCATATGCAATATATCAGGAGCCTTTTCGATTATCATGCTGTCATTCTTGCTTGGCACTATTATGTTGCCGCCGTAGATAGGCGATAGGTGCCTGCGTTTGAGAAGCTCGACCATAGCCTTTTCCGGCTTTGCATAACTGTTGTTTGGTATTGACGCTATTATCGAATCCAAAGAGGTTCCGTGGTATGCAGTAACGTTCAAGCCATGAAGCGAAAAAAAGCTCGGGTTTGATAGAAAATGTATATTGTCTGCCTTAAAATCCTTAACAAGGCTTATTGGCAGCTCTGGCTGCGGCTCGGCCCTCTGCACCGAATCGTGGTTCCCTGGAAGTACAAACACGTGTATATAATCAGGTATGCTCTCCAAGAAATTGAAGAGCAGCTTGTACTGCATATACATGTCCGATATTGCCAAGTCCTTATCCTGATTAGGGTATACGCCTATCCCGTCTGCAGCGTCGCCTGCTAGCACTACGTATTTTATCTTTCCTGCCAGGGTTTTCTGCGAACTCTCGACATTTCCGTTAAGCCAATTTATCATCCGCGAAAAATTCTTGTCCATGAACAGCCTGCTCCCGACGTGCACATCAGATATGAATGCGATGGCTATATCCTCCTCGGTCTTTTTCTGCGTCTTCACAGGCACATCAGGCCATATTATCTGGTCTGCAATGACAAATGGGCCGGATATCTTGCCGTGTATTGCAAGCACTTCGTCGTTTATTATTGATCCGGCATTCTCGAATAGTTCTTTCGATTTCTGTGATGTCCCTTTCATGAACATGATTTTAGCAGTATCTGCATCATCTTCTATTTCAAGCAATATGTTGCCGTTCTTGGTTGTTATCTTCCTTGACACTATCCCTACCAGGTTTACTTCTCTGCCGCTGGTAAAATCCTTAAGCGTCCCTAGATTTGATAGCGCTCCGCCCGTCATGCTTATATGCGTATCGATAATTGTTCTCATCTTTGAAAGCCTGCTTCTAAAATAAGCGACAAAATCTGCTACACCGCCGCTGCCGCCGGTAGTTTCTATAGGGCGCTTCTCCATGTGGTAGTCGGCTTCTATCTCTGCTGCGAACGGTTTGAATTCCGAAGACCTGTTTATTTCTATAGGTATGGGGGCTTTTTCAAGCTCTAGGCTTGTGATAGCTGCGGAAATCATGCTGTCGTCTACTACAACTATCCCTTTTGACACATTAGGATTCATCTCTACCAGTTTAGCTATCAGTGCATCTATGTCTGCATTTGATATTACGCTTATATCGACATTTGCAGAGAGCAGCAGCTTAGAGGCGGCGAATTTCGACGCCATCGACTTTACAAGAGGATTTTCTACGGCCATTTTACCTTTTAGTTATTCCTTTACCGATTCGAGCATGCTCAGGATACTCCATATTATGGTCCTTGCCTGCGGAGGCAAATTTATGTCATTGCTAACCGAATCCAGGTTGTATATCGCAGATGATATCCTTACGGTGTAATCTCCCTCTTCGTTAAGCTTTTCCTTTGCAGTTCCTACAACGCTCCTTACGTTTTTAGGGACAGACGTGTCGTTTAGTATTGCGTCCATTTGCATGTTTATCTGCTTTATAGATTCCTCCAATTTGTCGTCTTTCATTAAAACACCCTTCAGATTATAATAAGCAGTAGATATTGTTAACAAAACTATTTATAGGCAACAGCAATTCTTTTTTAAGATATTTATATGCTACACTTTCGCAGGCGCATGCACGATGGAATTGCATGCATTTACCTTGTTTTTATAACACATCAACTAGAATTATTCGATTTGAGTTTATCCGTAGATGCATTTAAGAATAAAACGCCTTGGCCGGGATTCGAACCCGAGTCGCAACCGTGACAGGGTCGTATGCTAACCACTACACCACCAAGGCAAATAAAGCATAATACTTACTGCTTCATGTTTTATATATTTTTGCAAATAGCTGGGCACTTGAACTTATTTCCCGTTGGGGCGAGTCGAACGCCCAACCTGCCGGTTTCCCCCAAATCACCAGATATGAGGCAATCAGACTACAGCCGGCCGCTCTGCCATTGAGCTACAACGGGTATGATAAGTTTACTTAAAATGTTAGTGAAAGAACAAATATATAGTTATCCGTGGTTATTTCATTAGGCTAACCAGCATTTAAATACTTAAAAGACAAGACTTTATAAGAGTTATTTGTCAAATGTGCAAAGGATACGATTGTATGCAATTTTCTGGAAATGATAAGGGCAAAAATCCTAGGAATGAAAGGACACTTGGCATAATAAAGAAAAGGCATAGGTTGCCCATATCAGTATACATAATCAACGATAGGATATTGAGGCTCGGATCGAGGCCCAGTTTCGTCGATGCACTGCTTGCAGCCTTCGCATTCGTTGTTTTAGCTTTGGCATTCCCGTTTTATCCTGTACTGTTATTGATACCGTTGGTAATAGTAATTTTCTTTGCCGGCATAAAGCATCCGTTTTTTGGATTGCTTGTATTCATGCTCCTGGCCTTCCCCATATTTGTGTACCAGATGCCGCCCATAGCACTGATATTCCTGTTTATACTGAGCTTTTCGCTGATATACGGCTACATGCATTACAGGATGATAATATTCGCCTATATAATGCTCGCGTTGGGATTCACGCCGCTCGGATATATATTTGAAGTGCCTTTCATGATATTGGCACCGCTGATGATAGGGTTCAAGCGCGCAGCGCTGGTTTATCTAGTCGTCATATTAGGCATAGCTGCATTTTCCGGCACCATAGGTTTGCAGAACTATGGATATGTAGTTTATTCGGCTTCTTTGGCTCATGTTCCAATCGCGAATAACAGCATTGTCCATTACATCGAACCAAATAGGCCGATTTTAGGGATAGGCACTTTCAGCACGGGCATTTCAAATGCGTATTCTAGGTTCATAAACGGGACGGTGCTGAACAGCATACCTGAAGTGCTCGGAATGCTTTTCCAAAGCATGATAGAGCAGCCATTGTACCTGATACAGGTTATTATAGCGATCATAACTGGATTCCTGATAGAATTTTTTGCAGTAAACAACAGGTCACGGTATAGGGGCACTATGGCAGGGATGTTTGGCATAGCTTTTCCGCTGTCATATATTGCCTTATCGTACATATCAAAAGTCGGATTCACCAATTACATGCTGCCGTTAATGAGCTTCGCCATAGCAATAGCAGGCATATCGCTCCTGGAACTGTACAACTTTAAGGTGGTCAAGGCATTGGATGTGCGCAAACAGGATATACGAATGAAATTCGGAGAGGCTTTTGAGGATCTTGAGAGTGGTAATACCAATGAAACTTTTGACGACATAGGAAACTACGAAAACGTAAAGAAGGAACTCAGGGATTCCGTCATATCCCCAATAGAACGAAGGGGAGTTTCCAGGGCTTATAATTTAAAAATGATAAAGGGCATGCTGCTTTTTGGGCCTCCAGGGACAGGGAAGACGATGATGATGAGGGCGCTGGCTAACGAGATACACGCAGGATTCTTTTATGTGAAAGCTTCTGCCCTCATGTCTGCATACTCTGGCGAGTCTGAGAAGCTTGTAACCAACATATTCATGGTGGCCAAAAAACACACGCCATGCGTGCTGTTCATGGACGAGATAGACTACATAGCTTACAATAGAGAAGCGCAGACGGACGATGTACATAAGCATGCCCTTACGCAACTGCTTAGCGAAATGGATGGTTTCGAGAAGCTCGATGACGTAGTGATAGTCGGCGCTACAAACGTGCCAAATGTGCTCGACCAAGCGATACTAAGGCCTGGGAGGTTCGACAAGATAATGTATATGCAGCTCCCAGATGCAAACGCTAGGAAGATAATATTCAGCATATACCTTAAGACCCTGCCCTTGGCAGGCGATATCGACCTTGACGAGATATCTAAGCACACCGAGAGGTATTCCGGAGCGGACATACGCGCAGTATGCGATAGCGTGGCGCAGATGGTTGCGCAAGAGGCAGCCGCACAACATAAGATATTGGAGATATCGCAGAAGGACATATTGAAGATTGTTGATAAGACCAAGCCGTCTACATCGCTCTCACAATTGGACCAGTACAATATGTTCAAGGTAGAATATGAAAGGTTAAGGAAGGGAACCTCTGATGGACAGAGCGACAATACAGAAAAACTTGACTTCAGCAAGGTAATAGGATTGGACGATGCGAAGAAGGCGATAGTAGAAGCGATACAGATACCGCTTATGCATCCAGACCTGTTGCAGAAGTATGACATAAAGACGATAAACGGGTTGCTGCTTTTTGGGCCTCCAGGGACAGGGAAGACTATGCTTATGAATGCAGTAACACAGGAGCTTAATGGGGTCACTATGCTGCAGCTTGACGGCAGTTCGGTACAGGAGTATGGCGCAAACAAGGCAAACAATACAATTAAGGAGCTCTTTTACACAGCATTGGAGAACAAGCCGTCCATAATATTCATAGATGAAATAGACGGCATAATAAGGAAAAGAGAGGGGGCGAGCGAGGCAAGCGTGCAGATAACTACAGAGCTTCTGGCCCAGATGGACGGAATAAAAAAGACCTCAGGGGTAGTCATAGTTGCGGCCACAAACAGGCCAGAGATGCTGGATCCAGCAATACTAAGGCCTGGGAGGTTCGACAAGATAATATTTGTTAAGCCGCCTAACGCATCGCAGAGGGCAGCCCTATTCAAGGAATATCTGAGCAGTGTGCCTGGCGTTGACGACTTGGATTATAATGCATTGGGCAAAGTTACCTCAGGATATACAGGCGCAGACATATCAAACATATGCAGGGAGGCGAAGATGCAGGCGATAGAGGAGAATATGAAGACAGGCAAGGAAGCTAACATAAACACTGATATGCTCAATAAGCTCATAACCAGGATAAAGCCTTCTGCACCTGACGCGATAATGGGAGGATATCTTGCATTCATGACGAAATATGGGCAGAGGTGATGCACGTGCACGGACTACCTTCTATCCTTTGAATCATATCTTGAAAATTCAGGCGAACGCTCTTTGAATAATCGTTTGCCTGTGCTTCTATGTTGCTTCGCGCATGAAAAACATGTAAAGCGTGCCAGAAAATCAGCTTTTCAAAATAGGAATAAATATATATTTAATATAAACAATGTTGTAGTATTCATATTTTGTTTAATAAGGGTGTAGGGAATGGAAAAGGAGCTTGATTTGAATAATGCGTTGAAGAAGATAAATGAGAAAGGAACCAAGTTGGTCTGGCTTGGCATAGAGCCCACTGCTTATATAAGCAAATTGCTTGATATAGACTCTAAGAACATCACAAAGATAACGCCCGAAGAAATAATATATTCAGGTAAGGAAGATCTCAAAAAGCTTGAAGAACATGTTTTTGTGTGCTACCATGGCAGCACATCTGGATTCCTTGTAGATTATCTTAAAAAGACGCACCAGATAAATGGGTATAACCTTAAAGGAGGCGTCACGTCGATAGTTGGAGAAATATTTTGATGCTGAACCATTTAGCAAACTGGCATATAGGTAAGAAGGCGCGCGTTAAATGCTTGTGCGCATTATTCCTTTACGTTTAAGGCAAATACGCCATTGAGCTTGAGGTCCAGTTTCTTTGCTATTTCAGATTTTTCTATGTTAAGTACGATTACGTAACCGCCCCAGCGGGAAGTTAGATCGTCAGAGCCGCATATGGGGCATATGGTCCCATGGCTGATTATTATTTTGCAATTTTTACACACTTTTTCCTCCATAGTGAGACACCTATTTCGCAGTTTTGCCGCTTTGCTTTGCCTTGCCCCGCTTTGATTGGCCCTGTTGCCTCTGCTCCTTGCCATAGTTTTGTATCCATTCCATTTTACCCAGCCCTTCTGGCTTCATCGTAAGTGCTATTTTTGAATCCTTTATGGATTTCTTGATGCTTACGGTAGATATCTTTGCATACACAATGTCGCCCTTCTTTATGCTCTTGTTTGACCTTTTAGATACGAATGCAGGCATCTTCCTATCGAATGAGAGGAATTCGTTGGTTATCTGTGAGACATGCACAAGGCCATCCATCGGACCTATCCTTACAAAAGCCCCGAATTCGACCAATTCGCTAACGAATCCGGTTACTACCTCTTCGACTTGCGGGGTATATGTAAGCATATCAAATTCTACGCTATGATGTGTTGCAGGATCCCCTGGATATATGAGTCCGTCAGAGATGTTCCTTATGTTAAATACTGCCAGCACAAGCCCCATGGCTGAGTCCATCACGCTTTCATACTTATTTTCAAGGACTTCGATTGCGACCTTTTCTATTTGATCCCCGAAATATTCTGGAGGCATTTTGAAAGTGTCTTTTACCGTATAAATCATGTACACGCATTTCACCTAAATTATCTTAATTCACCGCTTTTTGAAAGCTTCTTTGCTTCTATACCCTTTGATTTTAGATTTTTAAATAACTTTGTATCGTTAGTTATTACCAAAGAACCTGCATTCTTTGAAGCAGCATCTAATATCCAGAAGTCAACGTATTCTGTCTTATTATCAACTTTAAGATTTTTATGTCTTAGTATTTTTAATGCGATTCTCGCCTCATTGGCTTTCATGCCTTTATATGATGCCATCTTTTCCAATTCAGACATTACGCCGATGGATATCAATTGCTTGCGGATGGGATACTTCTCGCCTGCAATCTTAAAGACGTCCTTCTTGTATCTTATGCCGAAAAGTATTGAGCTAGTATCTATTATGACATATGCCAATGGAACACCAAGGTATAATGTTATATATGTTTTTGCATAATTTAAATATTGTGATGTGATGGGAGGCATTGACGATGTAGCTTTTGATATCCTGACAAGGTTCCACGTTATAGCAGTTGTTGGGTGCTCAAGGAACGTGGGCAAGCCTAGCCATGATGTGCCTGAGTATCTGCAGCAAAACGGGTACAAGATAGTGCCTGTTAATCCATATGCAGATTACATACTCGGAGAAAAGGCATACCATGCGCTAAAGGATATAGAGTTTCCCATAGATGTAGTTGACGTGTTCAGGCCTGCGTCCGAGGCTATGGACATAGCAAGGCAAGCCCTTGATGTGCATGCTAAGGCGCTGTGGCTTCAGGAAGGCATAATGAACGAAGAGGTAGAAAAATTCGCAAAGGATAATGGGATGCTTTTTGTTATGAATAGATGCATGATGAAAGAGCATTATTCGCATCTTATCAAGCAATGATGGAGATGATTGCCTAGCTATTTCATGTCTCGCATCTTCACAATGTGTTTTTCCAGTACTTTCCATAGAACTACGGCATTGTTATGCTCTTTTTCGCTAGTTGAATACAACAATGTTACGGGATCTGTCTTCTGCACTATATCCAATATCTTGTCGAAGCCCTTATTGTCTTTCAATTCCTCCTTATACCTTTTTTCGAATTCAGGCCATCTCTTCTCTTCGTGTGAGTACCACTTCCTAAGCTCCATGCTCGGAGCAACATCCTTGATCCAAAGGTCTATATTCGATGTGCTGCGCCTTATCCCCCGCGGCCAAAGCCTATCGACAAGAATTCGAAGCCCGTCATGGATATCAGGCTTTTCATAAACTCTCTTTATCTTTATCATCTTATCGATTAATGATTGTGAACAAATATTTTAAAACCTTGGTAAGGTTGCAATATTATTAATGCCTCTGTTGAAATGCCGATTAGCAGAAGAATACAGAAAGTATTAAAAAAGCTAATGTAGAATATCTACTAAATGGCGACGTTAAAAATGGTGAATTAAATGGGTCTTTTTGATAAACTAGGTAAAAGCCTTGGCACTTCTAAGGAACTGGATGTTGAAGAGTATATGAACTCTGAAGAGATGGAAGATGTTGATGTCTTAAACGAACCAGCAGATTTTTACATAAAGCCTGTTGCGTTGAAGGAGGAGGCAGACATAGCGCTCATAGAGGCTGAGCTTGACAAGAAAAACATAATACTGCTTGATATATCTGAGATGTCTAAAAGGCCCAACACCCTTAAGTCTTCTATAGGCACATTGAGGGAATACATTACAAAGATAAACGGGGATATTGCACAGATAGACGATAACAAGGTAATATTGACACCGCAGAAAGTAAAGATAATAAAAAGAAAGAAGCCGCAAAACAAGTGAATGCGGTTTTCATTTCTTTTCCTTCCTTTTTTCCCTTCCAAAAGCTATTGATATGGTGCGCAACTCCTTTTTTGTAGGATTCGACCTTTTAAGCATGTGCTCAAATGCCAGGGATACTGCATACTTGTCGCGTATTTTGTTGTTCTTAGATACATATGCATCGAATAATTTTTTAACTTGCATTATTTCAGGCGGATCCGCATACAATTTGTCGATTTCACCATATTCTTTACGAAGCTTGTCGCCCAGCAATGAATATAGCATTATTGCCAGGGCATGTGATATGTTAAGGGTGTAATAATCCTTTGACGCTTCTATGAATATTGTCGCATCGCATAACCTGAGCTCTTCTTTCGTAAGCCCTATGTTGTCGCGCCCTATTATAAGCGTAGTATCCTTGGATGCATAATCCCTTATGAATCGTTTGACCTTTTGCATTCCATAAACGTTGAACATAGCGTCCTCAGTCTTATGCCAGACCGCAGTAGTCCCTATAACAAATTTGCCATTTATGGCGGATTTGAAATCCTTGTATACCTTGGCATTTTCTAGTATATGGTGCGCATGCTTCGAATATTTTATTGCCTGCTTGCCCTTGAAATTGCATTTTGGATTTACAAGGCTTATGCTGTTTATGCCGAAATTGCGAAGCACTCTCGCGATATATCCAAGGTTTATTTGGTACATCGGCTCCACGATTATAACACTCAATGGCATGCAAACACCTCATATCCCGCTCAGTAGCAGCAATGCTATAGTAAGGAAGTTGACCAGCGCATGGCCCAATATGCTCACATACAGCGATCTTGTCTTCTTGAATGCATATCCGGCTATTAATCCGAATATGAATGCAGCAATCAGTTCCGAAATTGATCCATACCCAAAATGCAATATGGCAAATATTAGGGAACTGCCTATTATGCCTATCCTGGGCACAAGGAAGCCCCTGAAGAGAGTCTCTTCATCGAAAGGCGCCACAATGAACGTGAAAAGATATAGGTATAATGGCATTCCGGAGAACACGATATTGACGTTAGTCGGCAGGCTGACGTGCGTTACCTGCTCGAATATGCCCATGCCAAATTCAAGGGCTAATATAGCCATGAAGACAACTATGCCTAACCCTATGTTGCGCAGTGTTATCTTATCGCGGCTCAATCCTAAGCTCCTTATTATAGGCACCAGCCTATTGCCCTTAGCAAGCAAGTATGAGAATACTATCAGGGGAAATAAGAGCGACAGGGCTATAGTCGAATTTGCGATATAGTTGGCAAATATCCCATAATAGTAGTACATGAAGCTTACAGCCGCTTGGGTAGCGTATGCAGGAAACGCTAAGCTCTCAGGCCTGATGGATATCAATATGAAATATATCGACGAGAAGAGCATAAAATAAAAGAAGTACCTTATCCCTGGAAGCTCCTTGGCGCCCTTAACTTTTAATGGCAATAAAATGCCGGACGGCATCGGATTGTAGATCTTCTTTCCCGTTTTCCTTTTGGAGGCTGTTTTATTTTTATTGGAGGTATTCGGCCTTGCCAAGATCAACCGCCCTTGTTCTGTGATTTGAACTCGGTATAATGGCATTTGCCGCATGTATACCTGTCCGCATGGTCGGCCATCCTGGAATTGCACTTGGGGCACATCTTCTTCGGCGAATAGCCTTCGGTTTTCTTGGCGGATTTCTGCTTCGAATCCTTGGCTTTTTTGTCGTCCTTTTTATCGTTTTTCTCGGCCATATATCAGCACCATTTATTCTTTGGCTCCTTCTCCGCCCTTCGGCTGCCCATTTGAGCCCTCTGATTTTTTCATCCTTTCAATTATAAATTTCGGTTCTACCCTTTCTAATTCAGCAGCACTTGAATATGAATGCGCGATGCCTACGCTTCTCTTCATGCCGAATTCCTGATTCAGCGACACTATAACCGTATTGTCTGGGCTGAGGTTCAATTTCTTGCACAGTTCGCGCTTTGCATCTGCCTTCGAATTTGTAGCCTCATATCCCGTAATATAGAATTCCAATTCCCTCCTTTTCAGCATGTTGTTCTCTGTATCGTTTATTATTTTAAGTTCCATAAAATCACTCAGTTCCAGTAATCCTTGAAAGCATCCTCCTGCCCATGGCTTCCATAACCTCTACTTCATTGCCAGCAGCTATCTTGCCTTTCAACTCTGCAGGTATAGGCAGCTCGTACACTTCGTAAGTCTCAGAATCCATGATCTGCGCGTTTGCACCGTTTATCGAAACAATCTGTGCGCGCTTCTTCTTTATTACAGGCACTTCCGTATCGCCGTCGCTCGGCTTCAGGAACGTCTTCTTTTGGCCATCGAATATGCCTATTGCTGTAATGCGCATCTTTGCAGAGCCGTGCTTGCCTGGAGAGCTTGTCTCTATATCCACAACCTTGCACGGTATTCCGTCTATCAATATGAACCTGCCGACCTTTATTTCCTTCATTGATACCCTAAGTATTTCTTCTTCTGCCATGTTACGACCTTGTATAGACTTTGCTCAACTCCATTTCGAACGTAATTTTTAAAAAGAAATGTAATTCGGAGCTTAAAATTCAAGACTATTGTTCAATTAAGATTTATATACTTTAGCATGAAAACGATTTTCCATTAGTCGAAAAATCTCGCTTTTATTATGTATGCCAGTATGCCTACGGCCCCTGACACGCCTATCTTCTTGCCCTCGGAAAACGTCCTGCCCTTGTATCTTATGCTTATGCTTCTTATTGCATATCCATTCTTTGAGAGTTTTACGGCAATTTCGGGATCGAGTTCCCATCCATCCTGCCTAAGCCTTTCCCCATGCAGCATGCTTAATTTGAAGACTTTATATGCTGCATTTATATCCTTGAGCTTTTGGCCGTACAGTAGGTTGAACGTCAGGGTATGTGCCTGCGTAGCCAATTCGCCTAACAGGTACTTGTGCCCGTTGTTGATTTTCCTGTATCCAAATACCGGGTTTTTATCGCTCAACGATGCAAGCATCTTTCCGTAATCCTCGGGATAATATTCATCGTCAGCATCCTGTATTATCACTATGCCGCCTTTTATGCGTTCTATTCCCAGCCTGACTGCATGCCCTTTTCCTTTTTTGACATCGCTATATACAATCGTTGCCTTTCTTCCTGCGCCTGCCAATGCCCTCTTTATCTCGCTTAATGTATTGTCCGAAGACTTATCATAGATTATTATAAGCGTATCGACAGACTTCTGCTTCAGGACCCTCTTTATTATATTATAAACAGTATTGCCTTCGTTATATACAGGCATTATCACATTTACTGCCTCGCCTTTGTACATTTGGACCACAACACGCATATGCCATTTACTATTAATTTATATGAAGGATAAGCATAAAAAATAAAAATGCATCCCAACGATGGGATGCCGTCTTACGGGAACTTAATATATCCTGTCGATTCCTGCAAGGAAATCTGTGCTTACTGCGGCGCTTGACGCTGGAATCGGCGCTGTGCCGAACCTTGGGGTAACTCCCGTTATTATTGACATGACGCTTATCCTGTCGTTCATTTCAGGAGTCAATCGTGCACCGAAGATAACATTTGCTTTTGCATCTATACCTTCTGTGACCTGTTCGCCTATCCTTGTTGCTTCATCTATCGTAAGCGACGTTCCTCCGGTAACATGTATCATCGCACTCTTCGCCTGCGATATGTCCACATCAAGCAATGGATGCTGCAGCGTTGACTTTATTACCTTCTGGACTTTGTCCGTACCTGAGCCAAATCCTATATTTATGACTGCAGTGCCTCCGTCCCTAAGTATGGTCCTTACATCCGCAAAATCTAGGTTTATAAGGCTTGGCAGACTTATCGTATCGGCAATGCCCTTTACTGCATTGGATGCTATATTGTCTATCAGCTCGAATGACTTTTCCATCGGGATGTTGGGTGCATAACTCAGCAACCTATCGTTTTCTATCACTATCGTTGTATCTGCGTTCTTCCTTAGCTGCTCAAGTGACCAATCCGCTTTTGCCTTCCTGCTCCTTTCCAATGCAAACGGATATGTAACGAATGCCACCACCAGTGAGCCTTGCTCCTTTGCAAGTTGCGCTATGAATGGCGCTGCGCCTCCTCCTGTGCCTCCGCCCATTCCTGCTGCAATGAATACCATGTCGTATCCGCTGATTGCCTCCATGATCTTATCCTTGTCCGCTTCTGCACATTTCATTGCAACTTCTGGAAATCCACCTGCGCCGAGCCCATGGGTCATGTCTTTGCCTATGAGCAGGCGCTTGTCCGCATGTATTATATTCAGGTGCTTCGCATCCGTATTTATGGCTACGGTAGTCGCACTCTTTATTCCGTTATTGTAAAGCCTGTTCACTAGGTTGCTGCCTTGGCCGCCGACTCCAACTACCACTATCTTTGCGGTAAATTCTTCATCCATGTTGTTTCCCATCATAGTATCCACCAAAAAATAAAAAGGAATCAGCCTATAATCTCCAAATCGGAATATGACCCTTCCTTTTTCTTTTCATTAAGCTTGCCTACGATGCTTGCACCCTTTACTCCGGTCACTATCGCAACAATCTCTATCTGGTCGTCATAGCCTGGGATAAGCCTTGCTCCCCATTTTATGTTAGCTTTTGGATCCATGCGCTCCGTTATTATCTCTCCCGCTTTTATCGCATCTCCTATGGACAATGATGCCCCTCCGGAGATGTGAATCAATGCGCCGGTTGCACCTTCGAAATCAACATCCAGAAGCTTGTTCTTCAATACTGATTCTGATGCTATGTTCACCTTGTCAGTACCCTTTCCACTGCCCACAGCTATGAAACCCACATCGCCGCCGCCCATTATCGACCTTACATCGGCAAAATCTATGTTTATCAGGCTAGGCTGCGTTATTGTCCATACAAGCCCGCCCAGAGCTTTTGCAAGCACTTCGTCAGCGAGAGCAAACGCCTCGTTCATTGGCAGGTTAGGTACTAGTTTTACAAGCCTGTTGTTATCTAAGATTATTACGCTGTCGCTGTATTTCCTCAATTCCTGAATTCCTTCTTCTGCCTTTACCTTTCTTATCCTCTCAAGATCAAACGGATATGTGACCATGGACACTACGATGGCGCCTTGCTCCTTTGCTATCTGCGCAGCCACTTTTATTGATCCGGTGCCCGTGCCTCCGCCCATTCCTGCACATAGGAATACCAGTTGGGCGCCTTCAAATACCTTTTCTATAAGTTGCCTATCTATTTCTGCTGCCTTTGCACCTATTGCAGGATCACCGCCTGCACCCAAGCCTCTCGTAAGATTCTTGCCTATAAGAACCTTCGTTATCCTTTCATCGATTATCTTGAAATGTTGGTAGTCGGTATTCACAGCGACAAATTCAGTTCCTTTTACTCCTGCCTTTATCAGCCTGTTAACTATATTGTTGCCTCCTCCACCAAAACCCGCTGTAACTATTTTTATCTGAGAAGATCCGAAGTCCTCGCCTCCGGTGCTATTCGTGTTCCCTAAAATCTCGTTTACCAAGTCGCTCATTCAAATCGCCTTTGAATAAAAAAATTTGTCACTTAACCTTTAAAAGCTTTCTGTTTTTGTATGAGATAATAGTAGTTCTGACTTTTATTACGACGCTGCATTATTTGCAATTTATTTGACTTGATTATTGCTCAATACTGAGGATATCTTGCCAGATTGATTAAGCACAGCATAAAGTGAATAGTTTGCGTTAACCGCTTGATAGGTTATAACCCATGCATTATGCATGCTCGCATTTATAGGCAAGATGCTGTCGTTCAGCAGGTAATAAAATTTTGCATTTACCTGCGTATTATTGTATCCATATTGACTTAGATAGCCCATCATCGCAGGATTTTTCTGCTCGTATACTTCAGTTATTGCTACAGCAGGATTGCCGACCACATACGATGATGAATACGCAGACCCGGATATGACGCAATTTCCGACGTACTTGTTGTATAGGCTTGGAAGAAGGGTCATTGCAGGGTAGTCAAATCCTTCTATAAGTAGTGTAGGGCATGCACGTGTACCATTGGAAATTAGCCTTACAACTACATCCCAGCTGCCGCTTTTTATAGAGGAGGGAGTGACGTTTATTATTTTTATTGATGAGTTAGGATTCTGCTGCTGGAGGTCTTTAATTACATAGCCCTCGACAGTATTGGCGGTAAGCGTAGAAGGGTTAAGGTGTTGAGAGAGCACGTACGCAATTCCGAATATTGCAATAAGCAGTATTGCGAATACGGCTATCTTCGATATTAATTCCATATTTTAGATATACATACTAAGAAATTTAACTCTTATTAGATTGGAGGTGCATCCGCACATGTGGGAAAATCCCGCAGTTACCTGTCTATTGATAGATACAGCAGTATCGCCTTTGCAATCAGCATCTTGTTCTTTGCCTGTTCCCACACTACGCTTTTCGGGCCGTCAATAACATCGGCGGATATCTCTTCACCGCGGTGCGCAGGCAGGCAATGCATCACTATAGCATCGGAATTCGCCATGTCCACCATGTGCTGATCCACCTGATAGCCCGCAAATAGTTTTCTCCTTTCTTCGGCAATTTTTTCCTGACCCATGCTTACAAATGTATCTGTATATATTACGTCTACATTATCCATTCCATCTTCGATTGAGGCTGTCACTTCAACATTGCCATATTCTCTGGCCTTGTTGAAATAAGTGCTGTTAGGAAGATATCCGTTTGGGCCTATAAGCACCATGTTAGCGCTTAATTTCGATGCGGTTATCATAAGCGAATTTGCAGTATTGCTAGCTATGTCGCCAACGAATGCAATCCTTATATTATGGAGGTTTTTCTTGTGCGCCTTTATAGTGTACATGTCAACCAATGCCTGAGTAGGATGCTCCAAATCAGTCAACGCGTTTATTACAGGCACGGAAGAACATTCGGCCAACTCAATAAGGTCATCTTGGCTGTACATCCTTGCAGCTATAAAATCAGAATAACTGCTCAGGACCCTAGACGTATCCCCTACCGACTCGCCTCTGGAAAGATGAGTAGTCTGCGCATCTATGTATACAGATTTGCCGCCCAGCTGCGCCATTGCTGCCTCAAATGACAGGCGTGTCCTTGTAGAAGGCTTCTCGAAAAGCAGTGAAAGAATAGAATTTTCCTTTATGGCTGTCTCCTCCTTATTCTCTTTTAGATTGTCAGCTATTTCGAATATCTTGTTAATCTGGTCCTTTGAAAGGTCATTGGAACTTAGTATATTCAAAATCAACCACCGAATATGGCGCCGAAACCCTGATTTGCCCTGCTCTCTTCATCGTGTATTATCGCGATTATTTTATCCTCAGATTCCTTGCCTGACCTCTTCACGGTCTTGAATTCCTTTGAAAACCGCTCTTCTGCCAATTTCAGGAAATCCTCGTTCGCCTTTAGGTATAGATAGTATTTGTTTTTGTCAAGGCCGACCGAAATGCCGTCCCTGATGCTGTATTCCTGCCTTGTAAATATAGCATTGGCATATTTATCTCCAGACAGCTTCTTGAGCGCTGCATCGTCTAGGGTTTTATCCAGATACGGATCATATTCCAGCACCTTCTTGAGTGCAGGATATTCCTCATTATCGCATTCGTAAACGTGTTCAGGCATTTTGCTCATCCAGTAGTCTTGCATTGACAGTGCCTTCCCTCCCAGGTCTGTTGATGACCACAGCCTTGCCCATGTCCGTATTTATTATCGTGCCTTTGGTTATTATATTCTGTCTTGCAAAGTTTCGGTTGTCCTTTGATTCGAGCACGCCTTTTATTATAGCTTTCTTATATCCCTGCTTAGTGAGCAGATTTGCTATGCCTGCCTTTTTAAGCTTCATGGACATGTTGCCGCCACGTCGCCTGATTGGTGCAGCATCGTCCTTCTCAGCTAATTTCGTAGCCGAAAAATAGTTGCCTGCCTCGCTTCTGTGTCTGTCACGGAACTTGACCTTTATTTTTCCATTGCCGCTGCTCTTTGTACTTGAACCGGCGTGCACTTGCCTGCTAGATAAACTCATTTAAATTACCTCTATAATATACGCATTAT
>JAJYUR010000007.1:0-27069 GCA_021792395.1 Microcaldota archaeon | reverse complement strand
TATAATATACGCATTATGTAGTATGACGTGCAAACTGCTTCGCGCATTGAAAAATATCGCTTGCAAACTGCAGGATTATATTGAAATAAAGAAATATAATATTATGCCTTGGCTATAGATTAGAGAGTTGGCAGCTTAAATATCTTTGCAAATAACCTTTAATGGAGTTTCTCTCCTCTTTTTGTCGCAGTGGAAAATTGGTGTATAGCCTGCTCATGTGCCAGCTCGCGTAGGTCGCCTTTTCACTAGATAAAAATGATGGAGGCATATTATGATATTGCCGAAAGTTAGAAAAATGCAGCAAAGATAATGAAGGGCTTTACAGATTCTTTATATGCTGAAATATGCAGATAGAGAAGGGATAAATATCTAGATTTTATTTATATTATACTAAAGACCGTGATGCTTGTGGTGACCCATAGCAAATACAACAATAACAAAAAATTCGACCTTAATGTAGTTTCAAGAAGCAGCATAGAACTGTCAAATGAAGCCCATAAACTCTATTTTGACCTATTCAACAGGCAGGAATCGCTTATAGCAGAGTTCAAGAGGAAGATATCTAATTCCAGCAGCAAAGAGGAACTCATAATGGCAAAGCACACCTATAGAGTAGGCGTTTTGCATGAATATAGCTCATGCATAGAGAATATTATAGCATTAGTGGAGAAAGACCTTTCTAGCGGAGAGAAGGAAAAGAAGGCTAAAGCAGCCATAAAGAAGAATTATTCGGATTATATCAAAAGCATATCAAATGTACAGCACATTTGGGATGATGGATTCGTGAGCATGATAAACAAGAGCGACAGCTATATACGCAATACTATAGAGCAGATTGACAAAATATATAATGCTGGATTCTCCAACACAACGTGGAGCAATAGGATGTTGTCGATTATGCTCCTAAGTTTCATAGACGAAACTAGAGTCCTGAAGGAATTCAACGAAAAGCTCAAGACATTCGTCGACAGAATGAACTTTAATCGCATATTTAGAGAATAGCGCATGCAGTTGCAATGGGCCTATTTGCCCAGCTTATTATTCTTTGTATCGAAGACTTCATCCAAGTCCAATTCCCTTATTTCAGCGATTCCCTTTTCTATGCCGCGCTCGCTATATTCCGGAAAGTCTACTCCGCTCACGACTATCATTATGCGAAGCGATTCCTTTTGCATGCCCTCTTCTATGCGTGCACCCCATTTAAGCATAGCATCCGGGCTTATCCTGCTCGCCACCTCCTGAAATACAGATTCTGCTTCGCGCAGCGTCAAGCTTTCACCGCCTATTATGTTTATAAGCGCTTTCTTTGCATTGCTTAAGTCGACGTCGAGCATAGGGCTCTTTATCGCATTCTCCAATGCAACTATAGCCCTGTTCTGCTCCATGTTCGTAGCCATGCCTTCACCTGACCCTATGACGCCGTAACCTCCGTCCCTGAGTACCATCTTAAGATCGGCAAAGTCTATGTTGACCATGCCAGGTTTGGTTACCATTTCAACTATGCCCTTTGTGGCACTTGCCAGGACTTCGTCCGATACCCTGAATGCCATGTTCAGCGGAAGGTCTGGCGCTATGCTTAGCAATTTATCATTATGTATTATTATTACGGTATCGACTACCTTCTTTAATCTTGAGAGCCCTTCAAGCGCGTTCTTCACTCTTGTTTTTCCCTCGCTGGAAAAGGGCAGCGTTACTATAGCTATTGTGAGCGCCCCGATTTCCTTCGCTTCGTGAGCTATTGTGCTTACTGAACCGGTGCCCGTGCCTCCGCCCAGACCGCATGTTACGAATACCAGGTTTGCATCGCCAAGCACATGCTTTATCTCGTCCTTGCTCTCGATTGCAGCTTCTTCACCAACCTTTATGTCGCTGCCTGCACCTAGCCCTTTGGTAACCTTCTTACCGAGAAGCAGCTTGCGCTCAGCCGTAGTCTTTATTAGATGTGGTGCATCAGTATTCATCGCGACAAGGGTAGCGCCGTCTATGCCCAAGGCGGCGAGTCGTGTAATCGTGTTGCTGCCGCTGCCGCCAGTGCCCACAACATATATTTTCGGCTTTGCGCTCTCTATAAATCTTAGAATATCCTCGTCGTCGATGCTTGAAGAAACAACCATAAAATTACCTTTTTCGATGTCGCCTGATTTATATTCCTTGAAAAAATCTAAAAAGATTGGTGAATTTAATCAGTATATTGATTTCTGCATTATCTGCTTTTCGCCAATGACCGATACGCTTTCATTCTCCTTCAGATCGCGCAACATGCTGAAAATCGATCCTTTTCCAGTACGTGTGCTGATAGGCATACGAAGATCTACCGCATAAGGTATATACCAGACGTCATCGCATATATCACTGTATGTATATCCATATCTGCTGAGCTCTATCTTCAGCTTATTCGGCTTTTTAGGGCGTTTGTTTGTCACTAGTATAGTATAATACGAATCGCTTTGACCGGAAGACATGAATGCTTCCATTTTTTTAAGGAATTTTTCATCCATGAAGGCACTGCCATGCGTTTCTATGAGTATCTGGGAATTTTCATGCTGCATGCCAAGCACAAAATCAGGGGTATATGTTATCACCTCATTACCCATGGTGAAATAAAACTTTGTTTTCACATATGTGTATGGTATGCTTAGTGTGTATAACGCAATCCCCATTGATGCTTCAAAATTAGATTTGAACCTGTAGCCGCATTCTTCCTCTATTGCTCTACGGAGTATTTGCTCATACCTGAGGCACTCCATCGGCGAAGGCATTAATAGCATTTAGGTAATAAGGCATTTAACCTTATCTATCATTTTGTATATCTGCAATGCATTTAGCAATGCATTTAAATTTGCTGTGCTGCTGAAACGTTTATGAACCGCAAGTGATCAAATGAATAAAAAGGATACAAAGAATAACCTTCTGAAATACGATGTTAGGGATATAAAGCTAAAGAACAATATGTCTGTGCCAGAATTGATAGATGCTATGGATGACATCGGAGGATTCTCCGCGCAGCATATGGTTGACGGCATAAAGATAATAGGCAAGATGACAAAGGATAAAAAGTCCTTTAACTTCCTTTCATTCCCTGCAGATATAGTTTCTACTGGGACACGCGGCGTTCTAGCAGGTGCAGTAAAGCATTTCAATGCAATAATCACCACAGGAGGCACGCTCGACCACGATATAGCACGGGCTTTCGGCGGCAAGTATTCGGTTGGATCATTCAAGGCCGATGATGCGAAACTACATTCGCTGGGAATTTATAGGCTTGGCAACGTCTTCATAGAGAATAAAGAGTATGGATTGATGGTAGAGAACGCATTCAACGACATAATGAATGATATATATACGTCGAAAGATTACAAGAAGGAGTATAGCCCAAGCGAGCTCATATACGAATTCGGAAAACGCATTAAGGATCCAAATTCAATCTTAAGGCAGGCATATCTGCACAACGTTAAGATATTCAATCCAGGCATAGTTGATGGTGCATTCGGCACGCAGCTGAGCATATTTTCGCAGGACCATGACTTCAAGCTAAATGTGCTGAGGGACGAACTTGAACTGAGCAACATCGCATTCGACAACAAGACAACAGGAGCGCTCATGATAGGCGGAGGAATAAGCAAACACCACGTAATATGGTGGAACCAATTCAAGGGAGGGCTGGACTATGCTGTATACATAACCACGGCAACGCAATACGATGGGAGCCTTTCTGGAGCAAGGCTCACAGAAGCCGTGTCATGGGGTAAGATAAAGGAGGATGCAAAGTACGTCACTATAGACGGTGATGCGACAATAATACTGCCGATAATGTTTGCCGCGCTCAACCTGTTCTGATATTCGCGCATTTGAGGCTCAAAGCTTTATAGTGTCCCCTACTTTTGGGGCATATGCATCGAAGCCCTCAGCCTTGAGTTCCGATGCGAACCCGGTAGTGTTTTCCTCGCTCCCATGGACGCATATGACCACATTCGGCGCGCTTTCCCTTACGTATTTGTAAAGATCGCTCTTCCCGCAATGCGCTGAAAAATCATAGATGCTGACTGGCGTTTTTATGGACTTGAATGAATTGTGCATCTTTATCTTTCCGCTATCGAGAAGCAGGCGTCCGTTGGTGCCCTCCACCTGATATCCTGTTAGGAATATCTTCGAATCCTTATTAAGCCTGGTTATGTAGTCCAGCACGGGACCGCCGCTGAGCATGCCTGCGGTAGTAAGTATTACGGATGGCTGCCCCATAGCCTCTTCGCGCATGTCCATATCGCCTATGAAATTGGCCTTGTCTACTGCTTCAGCCAGCAAATCGTAATTATCTATGTAATCCGGAAATTCTAGGGCAATCTTCGTAGCTGCACGTGCCATTCCATCCACATATGTAGACTCCGCAAGCCCATTCTTGTGCAGCAATGCAAGTATCTCTTGACTCCTCCCTACCGCGAATACAGGAACGAGCGCGGTGCCTTTGCTTTCAAGCACTGCCTTTACATCTTCTATAAAGTTCTTTGCGAGCTCATCCCTGCTTGGATGGTCCTTGTTCGCATATGTAGACTCAGTTATAAGCACATCGCTCTTCACAATCTCTGCGCCCTTGTGCAGCAACTGGCTATCCATCTTGTAATCTCCCGTATAGACTATGCGCTTGTAATCCTTTGACAGAGGGTTTTCTATCAGCGTTATAGCACTGCCACTGATGTGCCCAGCATCGTAGAGCGAGATGTCGAACTTGCCGAAATGCTCTGTTTCATGGTATTCCATCGATTGATAATGCTTCATGAAATCCTTATACTGCTTTCTATGAAAGTTTATTTCTGCGTGCTGATTCTTTGCTATCTTAAGCGTATCTTCAAGCAGCAGCATTGTCGTCTTTTTGGTTGGCTCTGTTCCGAATATAGGCACTGTGAGTTTGTTGTATATCGATGGTGAATCGCCGCTGTGGTCAAGATGCGCGTGGCTAAGCACCATCGCATCTATGTCAGGCAGGCCTATCGGGAACTCGTGCTTCTTGTCCTCTACTTTCATCCCGTAATCGAGCATTATCCTACGTCCATCTTCTACCATTATGGATGAGCGCCCAACCTCCTGTGCCCCGCCAAAGAATTTAAATTGCATAGTATATACCAATTATAAAACAACCCCTGAAAAGAAGTCGCAGATTGATTATTTAAAGAAATTATATAAATATTCTTATCCTATATTGCAGTGTTGTTACTTTTTAGAGAATGATATAATGGCGGATGAAATAAATTTTATGGATTTAATGGCGCTGAAGAAGTTGTCCCCCGATTCGGTTGTAGAGAAATTCGGAGGCTTGGTAAATTCGTCCTTCTTCGATGCCTCAAACATGCTAGGGTCGTTGAAGATAAAGGGGCTGGTCGACTTTACAACCGCTGTGCCAGGGCAAAACCACATAGAAATAACTGAAATAGGAAAGCAATTGCTGAACGATGCAGAGGCTAAAGCCGCACTGCCGTTCGATCAACTCGACCTTGAGATACTCAAAAACCTTTCTGGCGGAAAGAGGAGCATGCATGACATAACTTCTACGCTTAATATAAGGCCAAAGGACCTTGCCATGCACATAAACAAGCTATCCGTAAACCAATTCCTGAATGCAGAATTTAGAAACGGCAATATGGATCTTATGCTTACCGAAAAGGGGTTTATGCAGGCTAAGGAGGGAATGCCGCATATCCCGGTTGAACAGCATGCAGCTAACGTGGATGCCACACATGCCCCTGGCTCTGCAGGCGCATACGGAGGCGAGATCATGAGCAAACCACAAAGCGAGCCCATGCTCCCGGATACAGGCACATCTGGCACTGGCCAGACATATCAGCAGCATGCTGCAGCGCAGACTCAGGCAGGGCAGGCAGCAGCCATGGATAGAAAACAGGCAGTGCCACAGCAGGCAACTGCAGGAAGTACGCAGTCGCCAGATTACAACAAGCCAGACACACAGGAGATAAAGGACATACAAAACCAGCTTTCCTCCAAAAGCAGGAAGTCAAATAGAGTAGCGTATGCGATTATAATCATACTTGCAATCATCTTGATAATAGCGTTGCTCGACAGGTTCGGCATAATCAAGATTTGATCAGGTGGCTGTATTATGGAGCTGATAGATTACATGGAAGCGTATAATATGCTTAAACGGAGAGGCATACGCGCCATAGACGCTAAATATGTAGGAAGCTCCGACGAGGCGATAAGATTTTCAGGCGGAGAGCCCATAGTACTCAAGGTCATATCGCAGAAGGCCATGCATAAAACTAAGAGCGGACTGGTGGCGCTCGGACTTGAAAAGCCAGATGAGATAAAGTCTTCTTTTTCGGACCTTTATAGGAAGGCGCAGAAGATAAAGCCATACAGAATCCTTGCGCAGAAGATGGTCAAAAACGGCATAGAGATAATAATTGGCGGCAATACCGACAAGCAGTTCGGAAAATTTGTGCTGCTCGGCCTGGGTGGCATATATGTAGAGACGTTCAAGGACTTCGCAATGAGATCATGCCCGATAAACGAATACGATGCCCGTTCAATGGTGGAACAGCTTAGGTCTAAAAAGATAATCGCGCCGGATGGAAAATCCGAGAGGCTTCTGGTCGATCTGCTCCTAAAGGTTTCAAAATTCTTCATGTCTGAGGAATCAATAACAGAACTGGACTTGAATCCAGTAATATTGCATGACGATACATACAGCGCAGTAGACCTTAGGCTTATCAGATGATTGCATGGCAAGGCCAAAATATATGAATCTCGAACGCATGATGCACCCGAAGAGCGTAGCGATAATAGGTGCCTCATCAAACCCCGATAAGGTCGGCCATATAATACTGCAGAACTATATCGATGTGGGTTTTTCAGGGAAGCTTTATCCGGTCAACATAAACGCAGAGGGCGACATCCTAGGGATTAAATCATACAAAAGGATAAATGACATAAAGAACGCAGTCGATCTCGCGGTCATAGCAGTGCCTGCGGCGACGGTGCCATCCGTGCTTGAGGAATGTGGCAGGGCTGGAGTTAAAAGCGCCGTTGTGGTAAGCGGCGGATTTGCAGAGGTAGGCGAGATTCGTCTGGAGGAGGAGCTTGCAGGCGTGGCTAAAAAATATTCGATGCCGGTGCTTGGGCCAAATTGCTTAGGCATAATGGACCCCCGCGCCAGGATAGATACGCTTTTCCTACCGACATTCAAGCTGGACAAGCCAAGCATAGGAGGAGTAAGCTTCGTATCACAGAGTGGTGCAGTGGGCAGCACGATACTGGACCTGATATCGCATGAGGGATTCGGGCTGGCGCGCTTTATATCATACGGAAATGCTACTGTAATAGACGAGGTAGACATACTGAATTATCTCGCTGATGATGATGACACCAAGGTTATAATATTTTATTTAGAAGGAGCCAAGAGAGGAAGGGATTTTATAGAGATTGCAAAAAGGACTACGCTGAAGAAACCTGTTGTTATAATCAAGGGTGGAAAAACAGAGGAGGGCGCAAAAGCGGCACAATCCCATACAGCATCGCTTGCCGGAAGCTATCAGACATACGAGGCAATATTCAGGCAGTTCGGATTTACAATTGCAAACGACCTTGACGAGCTGCTCTTTTTCGGAAAAATATTCGACACGCAGCCTTTGTGCAGGGGCAATCGCATTGCCATAATAACCAACGGCGGAGGCACTGGAGTCTTGGCGACAGACGGTTTATATGAAAACGGGCTGCAGGTTGCCAAGCTGTCAAGCCAGTCCAACGCAGCATTGAGGAAAGCCATGCCGCCCATAGTCAACATAAGGCTGCCCATGGATATGGCAGGAGATGCAGATGATAAAAGGTTTAACGCAGCATTGGACATAATATCAAATGATCCAGGAGTGGACGCAATAATGGCTATAGCTCTGTTCCAGACACCTGGAGCAGATTCGCGTGTAGCAGCTTCGCTGATACATTATGGCACTTCTATGAAAAAACCTATGGTAGTAGTTAGCCCTGGAGGCAGTTATACAGAAGTGCATAAACGAATGATGGAGAGCTCTGGGGTCCCAGTATACGATTCTCCTGAGACTGCGGCTAAGGCGCTCAAAGCACTCATAGATTATTCTAATTATATCGATAACGCCAAGAGGCTCTATGGCAGCGGCAAAGAGCACAAATAGAACGCAGGACGGCGAATGCATGCATGATGGCATTCCCATGCTATGCCATGATTGCATTTCGAAAAAAAGGCGAATAATTCAACATCGTGTCGAAAGTTCTTTTTTTGCCAGCTGCGCTTGGATTACAGAAAGAGTTAAATATTTTTAACTTTTAACATTAGACTTAAATAGATTTCTACCTATTTTCTAAGTGAATCTGCAATAGTAGACATTTAGAGGTATTTATCAATAGAGGGATTGAATGGCTAATGTATATGATGTTAAGGCAGCAGACCTAGTCCAAAAGGCTGCGGGCATGCTCAAGGAAAAGATAAAGAAGCCTGAATACGTAGACTTCGTCAAATCGGGCGCAGGCAAAGAGAGGCCTCCGGAAGACCCGGACTTTTGGTATGTCAGGAGCGCATCGATATTGAGGCAGGTTTACCTGAATGGGCCGATAGGCGTATCGAAGCTTAGGATAAGGTATGGAAACAGGAAGGCACATACGGTACATAGGAAACATATGGTGCCGGCAGGAGGCAGCATAATAAGGAACTCGTTCAAGCAGCTCGAAGAGGCCAAGCTGATTAAGAGGACACCTTCCGGAAGAGTTATAACACCGGCGGGCAAGGCATTCTTAGATAAGATTTCAAAGGAAATTGTAGGGAACTGACCTTATGGCAGGTTATAGGTGATCGCATTATGGCAGATCCACAGGCGCAGCAGAATCCAGAAAACGACAGGGAGATGCAAAAGGCAATCTCAAGGATGTACAAGCAGGCACAACAAGAGCAGCAGATCAAAGCCCTGATGAGGCAGATACTCGATGCGCAGGCATATGAAAGAATGATGAATATAAAGGCTTCAAACAGCGAGCTTTACATGCAGCTGGCACAGGTCATGATATCGCTCGTACAGTCGAGGCAGGTAAATGGCCTGATAAACGAGCAGCAGTTCCTGTCTATATTAAGGAAGGTAATGCCAAGGCACGAGCCCAAGGTTGAATTCAAGCATAAATAAGTGATGATATGTCTAAAAAAGATTTGACAAAAAAAAGAAGGCTGGGAAAACAGATTAAAAGGGCGCGAAGGATTCCGCTGCTCGCTACGCTCAGGACGCACAGGAGCATACAATTCAACATGTTCAATAGGGACTGGAGGAAGACCAAGCTTAGGTCAAAAATGAAGGTGTAATTATGGCCAATAGGATACTCACTATAAACCTCAGGAGGTACTTAGTCACGCAGCCGAGGAACAAAAGGCAAAAGAAGGCCACGCGCTACGTGAGGGAGAGGATAGCACACTATACGAAGGTGCCGGAGGAGAATGTCAGACTGGATATGTCGCTGAATTCCCTGATAGTGAAGAAGCATGCGAAGAGCATGATGCCGCTGAAGCTCGATATAAGCATTGACGGCGGCAAAGCAACAGCTATGCCTTTCGCAGAGAAGAAGGTTGCAGCAGATAATAGTACTGCGAAACCCGATGCGGTGAAGAAGGCAGGTGCACAAAAAGGCAAATCAAACAAGGCACCCAGCAGCTCGGAGAAAAAATAATTTTAAGTTTTATGGTAATATGAATGGGCGTTGCCAAATATGCGATCAATGGCAGCAGCTTTGTTGGCGCATTCGTATCGATAACAGAAGATTACGCCTTTACTGGAAGAAACCTCACCAAGGGCAGCAAAGCGGTATTGGATGAGGTGCTTGGCGCCAAGCGCATCGAATTTTCCATAATGGGATTTGACATGATAGGCGTATTCGCGCGCGCGAATCGCAACGGGATAATATTCTCAAACATGATAGAGGATGGTGAATTAGAGGCCTTCAAGGGATTCGGGCTTGGCGTTAACGTAAGCGTGCTGGAAAGCGACCTGAACGCCATAGGGAACAACATACTTGCAAACGACAAGATAGCGTTTGTAAACCCGGAATACAGCAAGAAAGAGATAAATAACATAACTGAGATATTAGGTGTTGAGGCTATCCCCATGAGCATAGGCGGGTTCAAGACCGTAGGCGCAAATAACCTGCTCACCAACAAAGGCATGGTGATAAACAACAGGTGCACGGAAGAGGAAAAAGAGAAGATAGATAGCATAACTGGGTTTGAATCTTCAACAACTACTGCGAACTTAGGTTCGGTCAACGTCGGGCTGTCGGCAGTTGCCAACTCAAAGGGGCTTGTGGCAGGAGATGAGACCACCGGGTTCGAACTGGCGCGAATGATGGATGCATTGAATATTAAATAGGTGTTTTGAATGAAATTTAGCGTAGAAGGATTTGTGGCAAGGAAAGGTATAAAGAAATTCAAAATCGAGGCTGAAGCCAGCAACGAGAAGCATGCTGCAGCACTAGTAATAACAAAGATAGGGAGCAAACAGGGAGTGAAGAAGAACGCCATAAGGATAGAGTCCGTAAATAAGGTGGATTGAAATGGCCGATAGCCCAAGGCCAAGCGCACAGAGCAAAGATGAGATGCTGTCTACGCTGAATTATCTGAGGGAGCAGTATCAAAACCAGTATTTTGAAGTAGGGCAGGCGCTCAATGCGGCCTTGGAAACGCTTACAGACCTGAATAATACAAGGACAACGCTTGAAAGGGCGGATTTCGTAAGCAACAAGGAGTCATTGATGCCTTTAGGGAGGTACGCGTATGTCAATGCTAAACTCGCCAAGGTAGACTCGTTGATAGTCAATGTAGGTGCAAATTATTTCTTAGAATACAATATAGACGAAGCAAAGGGGTTCATAAGCAAGTTGTTGGATGGGCAGACCAAATTCATAAACCAGCTTATGAAAAGCAAGGGCGAACTTGAAAATGCACTGATTGATGTTACTGCAAGGCTGGATAAATTAACGGAGTAAGTGTGTTCATGTTTGATGAATTGAAGAAAAGGCTCTCAAGCGCAATAAAGGGGATCGTCAAAAAGGAAGAGGAGGAGATAGAAAAACCATCCAAAAAGGAAGGAGGCGCTGCAGTGGATGTGCAAAGGCATGATACTGCTGATAGGGCGCATGATGCACAGGCAGAAAAGGTAATTGAATCCGAAGAGCCTGCATCATCCGGCGGCGTGCATGAAGAAAATGCTGCAGAGGCGCACCCCGGGCGCACAGGAAGAGGCAAAGGCGATGCGATAAGGCTCTCACTTGGCACCAGAATAAAGAGCAAGGTGCTTAGAACTGTAGCACTCAACAATGATGATATAGCATATTTTCTCGAGGTGCTTCAGGTATCGATGCTAGAATCTGACGTTGCATATGATACGACTGAAAAATTCATAGGCACGCTCGACAGAAAGCTGCATTCACTCAGGTTCGATTCAGATAATTTATCCCAGGGCATGATAGGTGCAGTACGCGAATCGCTTCTCAGCATACTAAACAATAATAAAGGCAGTATGGATCTCAATAGATTGATAAACGATTCTATAAGGGATGGCAAAACACCTGTGAGGATTCTTTTCCTTGGACCCAATGGCGCAGGAAAAACAACGATGATTGCAAAACTGGCGCATATGCTGAAATCGAATGGAATAAGCTGCGCAATGTCGGCAAGCGACACATTTAGGGCAGCTGCTATAGAGCAGACCGAATTCCATGCAAACAAGGTAGGCGTGCCTGTAATAAAGGGAAGCTATGGCGCAGATCCCGCAAGCGTGGCTTTTGATGCAATAGCATATGCAAAATCGCACAGGATAAGCGTAGTATTGATAGATACCGCAGGCAGGCAGGAGACAAACAAGAACCTGGTCAGCGAGATACAAAAGATATCCAGAATTACCAAACCGGATGCGACCATATTCATAGGCGAGAGCACTTCGGGCAATAGGATAGCAGAACAGATAAAGGAGTTCAGCAAATCGGTAAAGATAGATGGGATTATATTGACAAAACTAGATTGCGATGCTAAAGGAGGAAGCGCGGTATCGATATCCGACATTACAGGCATACCGATACTCTTCTTCGGCACAGGCGAATCGTATGATGCACTGGTAGAATACAGGCCAGAATTTATAGCCGATGCTGTGCTGCCTAATAATTGAATCGCCAGGGTTGGGATTTGAACCCAAACTTCCTTTCGGAAACCAGATCTCGAGTTTCGCCTGATTAAAACTGGCGCGTTACCGGTTTCTGCCACCCTGGCACAAAAAAGCAATAAAAGATAGAGCTAAGAAAACATATAAAAGTAATGATTGATTATAAATATTTGCGGGTTGTAGATAATGGAATATACGTTTGGCAGGGCATTTAGATGAAAGACAAATTCTTCGGAGATGGTTTCAGCATGAGGGTAATTACCGTATTCCTATTTATATTGCTCTCCGCAGCAGGGCTGGCATTTTCGTTCTATCTGTTTTCGGTAGCCAACACCGCATACATATGGGCTATAGCGCTGGGTTTCTTCTTGCTGTCGCTTCTTTCAGGGTTCTTCAACGTCTCTGCGTCCATATTGTATTACAGGTCCTACTTCTATGGCATATACCTTGAGAAGATTAAAAATGGCCTGAAGCCGCTTACAGATTTCCCCACAGTGGCAGTAGTCGTAGCTGTGTATAATGAGGACATAAGCAGGGTAAAGAGCACATTGTTGGGGCTTAAAAAGATGAACTACCCGAAGGGCAAGATAAAATTTTACCTTCTAGATGATTCAACAAAGAAAAGCACCATAAATAAACTGTCAGAATTTTCATACGAGAACGGCATAGAATATATACACAGGAGCACCAGAAAGGGATTCAAGGCTGGCGCCCTGAACAACATGCTCAGCAAGTCTGACGAGGAATTCATCGCCATATTCGATTATGATGAGACATTAACAAATCCTAATTTCATTATGGAGACCCTGCCGTACTTCCAGGATCCAAAGTTGGCTTATATACAGACTGAAAAGACGCATAGGAAAGGAAGCTTATTCTCCGATTCCGTGAAGATGTTTGATGCCTTTTTCTTCAAATTTATAGAGCCGGCAAGAGCGCTGAACAATACAGCAATCTTTGCAGGTTCGTGCGGCATAATACGTAGGAAGGCGCTTGAGGCAACAAAGGGTTTCCCAGAATATATTATAGAAGATACATTCTTCAGCTTCGAATCAGACAGAATGCATTACAAAAGCCTTTACATCCCAAAGATTTATGCGTTTGGCAAACCTATAAAAAAATTTACCGAACTGATAAAGCAGCAGTGGCGCTACAACTACGGCGATACCCAGTTCATAAGCTATTTCTTCAAACGGAGGAAGAGCCTGAGACGCTCACCGCTGTCCCATATGGATTATATCGTGCACGGGTTTGGATTGAATTACATCTCAGTGGTGCTCATACTGTTTACTGTAATATCGGTATTCATAGTATTTTCATCGGTGCCGTTCGTAAATCTGACCCTGCACCAAATCCTTCAGGCTAAATATCTTAGCACTGACTTGGAGATATTTGGAACGATGTCGCTGATACTCTCATTCTTCATACCCGTGGTGCTTACAAAGATATACTTCCATTCGGTCAAAAAGGGCTTCATGCTCTTTGGGCTTAATTTCGCCCTTGCATTTGTTAGGATGAAAGCTGCGATAGCTGCCATATTTAGAATGAATCCAACGGTGCATTGGAATAGGCAAAGATCGTCGATGAAGAAGAATATAATGTTTTCAATAATGAATACAAAGTTGGAGCTGACGTTTGCTGGAGCGATATTCATATTGAGCTATTTTGCAATAATTACAGCACACCTGACCGGAGGCATATGGCTTATGTGGTATGGCATAATGTACCTTTTCACCACAATATTTTTGTACAAATACGGTTGATACGATGATGTATGTAAAGATGCATGAATCCGATGATGGCGACATACTTGCAATGTGTGATGAATCGCTGATAGACAAAACATTGAGCGAGGGTGAAATGTTCATAGATGTGAAAGGATATTCTGATTTTTATACTGGAGATCTGGTGGATGCAACAAACTACGAACTCCCGAAATTAGACGATGTTATATCGTTTAATATAATAGGTGATGAATCAGTAGGATTTTGCGTTAGGAATTCCATAGTGGACGCTGATAGCGTTAAGACAATAGAAGGAGTGCCTTTTGCACATGCGTATAAGGTTGATAGGCCTGAATGAATTATGAGCTTTGTCCAGATAGCTCCATTATTGCTTCAGCTATGTCACCATTTGCCGATTCCAGTGCTTCCTTTGCTTTTATGTAATCGTCTGTGCCTGATTTTTCCATGACCATCTTTATGTCGTCTTCTGACACATCCATTTTTATTTCCTTCTGGTTTTCTGATATGCTGCCTGATATCTGAAAACTTATAGCACCCTGGGCGTCGATTTGCAGTATCTGGGGCTCTGAAACTATGATATCCTTGTCAGGGCATTTTATGATTACTTCGCTGGCATTTATCTCTGATGATTTTATGCCCATTTTTGCCATCATGTTTTTCAATGTTCTGGGATCTATGTTTGGCATCATTCAATCACTTAATCACCATGTAACAACATTTTATATTTATAATGCTTTCTTAAAATTATATGATACGATGAACCATAGGCAAATTATAGGGAAGAAGAAATATGTATTCAAAAAATACAGCAACATATATGGGTTAGCATTTAAAATCGAACGGCGCAGGCTACTGGCAGGTATGCGCGGTTTAGATGTAAGGATAGAACATGTAGGAAGCACAGCCGTACGCGGGCTCGGAGGAAAAAACATACTGGACATATTAGTAGGCATAAGAAACGGTAGAAGGGAGCGCATAAAAGGAAAAATAACTGAGTTAGGCTACGACTTTATAGAAACAAGTGGCAACGCAAGAAGGCTGTTTTTTGTAAGGGATGTCAAGCATTCAGGGAAGGATATAAGAATGCATCTCCATCTGGTCAAATTCAACGGATATGAGTGGAGGCAGAAGATATTATTCAGGAATTACTTGAGGAGGCATAGAAATGCAATGCTCGAATATGCGGATGTGAAGAAAAGGGCGGCAATATTGGCTAAAGGCAATAAAGAAGCCTACATGAAGCTGAAAGAGGGCTTCATAAACGGCATCATGAAGCAAGCAATACGCTAGTTGTTAATCATGCATATTGTTGGCTTTATATCCAGCTTTCTGTAAATTTTACCGCGAGCACAAGGTGGACTCGGTAGGATTCGCACCCATTGCTTTAGATTAACCTTTCCAAAAAGGTTACACACCATGCACTTCTACAGCCAAAGCCTCAGTTATTATTTTAAATCCTGATAAACAATTAGGAATATGAACCAAAATGTCAGGATTAAAAAGATAATTGAAGAGCTAGACCCCCAGGTATTCGACGAAAAGAAATCACTCAAAGTAAGCAATGTAGTATATCTTGGTATGGGTTGGACGCATACCAATTATCTAGTAACGGTTAATGGCAGAAAAGTGATCTTTAGGATAAGTTTGCTCAAAGGTAATCGGTTTGCACCTGGTCTCAAAAGGGCAAAGGAGCATATAGCAAATGAGTATAATAATGCTAAAAATGTACAAAAATTAGGGATAACTCCAAAGGCTTATTATGAAGATATTTCATGCAGCAAGATAAACAAGCCTTTCCTGATAATCGAATACATCGAAGGAAAGCCAGTAAAGCGCCTTGGCAGGAAAGACGTCATAGCACTGGCTTTATTGCTCGCCAAGCTACACAGCATTGATATGATTCCAAAGATGAGGCGAAGCAACTTTAGGAAAACATTTTTAACTTGGAACAGACAGCGTGTCAACCGCATAGCAAATGATAAGGAATATTCGCATTTCACAAACGATAGCTTCAAGCGTGCATTAAAAAACGCATATGAAGAAGCAAGCAAAATAAAATTCATGAAAATTAAGCCGTCAATAATACACAATGATCCTGCTGGAGAAAACCTTTTACGAACAAAGGATGGGATTAAACTTATAGACTGGGAGGGCGTAGCTCTTGGTCCACCTCAATACGATATTACGACAGTAATAGACAAAGAGGATTTAAAGGCAGGAAAGCTTAGGCTCTTTTTAAGCACCTATAAAAGAAATGTGAAACGGAAAGATGCGCTGTTGCAACTAAGAGAATACCAAATACAGAGGTGTCTACAAAAACTGTGTATAGCGCTGAGCGAGGCATTTAAGTTAAAACTGGAAAAGCAAGATGCAATAAAGCACCTACCTTTGGCATATCATATAAAAAATGCGCAATATGAGTTCAGGCGTTGCAAAGAACTAGGCATATTCCCAATAAAATCTAGGTTGATAATCAAGTTATAAATTTATGGTAAGAAACGAATGAAACCTTTTTACGAAAAGTTTTACCAAAAAGTTATTACCCTGCTTTCAAAACTGCATAAACTCCATTTGAGTCAGATAAATTTGGACTCAGCGGGATTCGCACCCGCGGCCTTCCGCTTTTTTGACCTTTTAGGATATGCAAAGCGGACGCTCTACTCCTGAGCCATGAGCCCAAAACACATTATTATTTCCTCTTCCTGCTTTTTATGTTTTTTGCTTTTTGTGGTTTTCCCTTAGCATTAGAATGCGCAACGCCTTTTTTTACAGCCTTCGCTTTTGCAGATTTGTACGCTGCATGTTTTACATTGCGTGGCTTGGATTGATTGTATTTGCCCTTAGAAAAATGCGCATGCGCTGTTGTCTGGGTAAGCCGGTCTAGCAATGCTATGTCTTTGCTCTCGAACTTGTCCTTTGACAATGAATTGATTATTGTATCAGCTGTGGAATTATTGCTGTTTTCAAAATCTTTAGACGCACCAGAAATGAGCACATTTTCCATGCTGCTGCGCTTTATTATTGCCTCAAGATCTTTGAGCCGCTTTATCTCTTCTATTTCCCTCTTATCGTCGGACTGCTTTTTCTTCATATAGGCACCGGACTACGTTCTACTTTTATGCCATTGCTATTTATTACTTCTCTTTTATTTCTTGAAGGGCTACGGAAATAGCAGCAGGTTAGACAAATTTTGAAGTATATAGGAATGCTTAAATAGTAAAGCTTTCTTCCAGTTTGGGGATTATGGTCTCATATCTGTCCGAGAATGCACTTTTGAGAGCGGTTGACTTGGTTATTTCACCGTGCAATATGAATATCCTTTTCAAGCCTGATATCTTTTCTGGTATAGTCTCAAGCTGATGCCTGTCTGCATGGGCGCTCAGATGATAAAGCTCAACATCCATCTCTATTTTTATCTTTTTATTGTCTATCTCTATTTCCTTGGCACCTTCTTGTAGGTCCCTTCCCATAGTGCCTTCAGCCTGGTATCCTACCAATATCATCTTATTCATGCTGTTAGACGCAAGCTTGGTCAGATAAAACATTATCGGGCCGCCTGTTATCATCCCACTGGTAGTAACTATTATGCTGCTCTGGTCATCATTCACTATCCGTGTGCGCGTGCCTTTCTTTTCGACTATCTCAAAGTTATCGCTCTTAAACGGATCGTAATCGCTCATCAGTATCTTACTCTGCAGCTCTTTCTTGCAGTATATGACATTGTGCCTGTGTATGCGCATAGCTTTGTTTATCATGCCGTCCACATATATCGTTACCTTAGGTATCATGCCTGAATTCATGTAATCGTCAAGTATCAGCAGCACCTCTTGCGCCCTGCCTACGGCAAAACTTGGTATTATGACCTTGCCTCCTGCCTTTATCGTCTCCCTTATGCTTTTTACCATGCTATTTACGGTTTCGGCTTGGGGTTTGAATATGTCGCTATCGCCCCCGTATGTACTTTCAGTTATGAGCGTGTCTGCGCTAAGGTTCCTAAGGTCTGCTCCATTGAAGAGCCTTGTCTTTGCGATGTTTATGTCTCCAGTATATATGAGGGATTTCTCGCCGTCATCGACCTTTATCAGAGCGCTGCCGAGTATGTGCCCGGCAGGTATGAATGTTATCGTAAGATCCCTGAACTTGAATGCCTGCTTGTATTCCAATACATGGTAACTCTTCACGAGCCTTTCCAATCCTGCTTTTGTGACATTGGACGGTTTCGACAGGCGCATATAATCGCTCAGCAGCACCTGTATCAGTTCCATGGTCGGCTTCGTAGCGTACACCTTGTTTTTGTAGCCTGCGCTCATTATATGGGGCAGGTATCCGCTGTGGTCAAGATGCGCATGCGATATAAATATGCCGTCTATTTCATTTAACATCTCATCTGTAATCTTAGGATACTGGTCATCACTTCCCAGCTTGACTCCTGCATCGAGCAGGATTTTAGAATTTTTCGTAGTCACCATTATGCAACTGCGGCCTACTTCTTCGGCCGCACCAAAAAAAGATATTTTCAATTCAACACCTTACTATTCTACCTTTGTTTCTTCTTTGATTTCTTTAGTTTTTCCTTTTGTCTTTATTATTGCTATGTCTTCCATGTTTATTTCAGGTGCAGAAGGGCCTTGCTGCCTTTTGGGCTTCGCCGCCGGCTTCGCTCTAGATGTATCTATCTTTAATACCCGTCTAAGCGACCTGTATAAATCATCAAGCTGAATATCTAGATCCGCTATCTTTTTGTCAGCTTCTATTAGCTTATTTTTGAATGTTTCAAGGTCTCCCTTTACGAACTCTACCTTCCGGCTAAGGTGTATCACCTTGCCCACCTTCTTTAGCTGTAGGTCTATTTCGTCTATCTTCCTGACGATATCACGCTCGTCCTGAAGTGACATCCTAGCCTCTGTAGAAAGCTTGAATTCCAGCCTGTTCTTGAGCCTCTTCAGCTGGCCCATTTCTCTTGATTCTTTGCTGCTGTTTGTCGATTCGAGGAACTTGGATATGGCAGCGTATTCTGCTTCCTTGTATTCCAGCTTCCTTCGATATGATTTGGCTTCCAGTATAAAATCGTTCCTTTGCTTCCTCAGATCGTCTATCTTTGCCTTTAGGGCTTCAGCTTCCTTGTTGTTAGACTCTTTTATTATGTCATTGAGGGACTTCCTTTGCGGAAGAGCACTCGCCTTTGCAGGGGCAGCCTGCTTTGTCATGCCTATTCCTTCTACTGTGTCCTTGATATGTGCTTTTATATCCTTTATCTCTATGTCTTTCTCGTCCAGTGAATCGCCTTGTACTAGTTAATGTTCAATAATCAAAGCACGCAGTGCTTTTATTTTTCTTTATCAATTACCTCCTTATAAACCTTCAGTAAATCATCAGTAGTCTTCTTTAGGGAATAGGACTTGGCTGTTTCTTCCATTTTCTTATAGTTACTTATATTATTTATAACCTTTTCTATTTTTCTTGCACAATCGTTACTGCTTTTTGGAGCGAATTTTTCGCCGTTTTGGCCATCTTTAATCAGTTCCCTCAATGCAAGATAGTCAGCACCTATGACTGGTTTTCCGCATGCCATTGCTTCCAGGGATACTATGCCTTGGGTCTCGAAAGTCGATGGAATGCAGAATGCATCAGCAGCTGCATAGTATTCGGGCAGCTCTGCGGCCTTTACGAAGCCTACGAATTTCACCTTGCTGCCCACATTGAGCTTGGACACCAATGATTGATAATATGCAATGCTGGGCCCTGTGCCCCCGATCACAAACTTTATCTTCTTTTTGTTCAGTATCTTGGCAGCCTTTATCAGCGTGTCTATGTTCTTCTCCTTGCTTATTCTGCCTATATAAAGCACGATTTTTTCATCGCCCTTCGCCAGCTTTTCTCTTATCCTGCTGCCATCTACCTTGGCATTGAACCTTTTCAGATCCACACTATTTCCCACTACCGCAGTGTTAGGTATATCCCTCCTGTTAAGCTCCTGTTCTATAGTCCTGCTCGGCGCTATAGTGACATCGCTCTTGTTATAGAAGAACCTTGCATACGCCCACGCGTAGTCGACAAGGATCTTCTGCATCCTCTTGCTTGACGTAAGATATTGATTTATTACTTCCTTGTTTGTGAATAGTGTGTGGAAGGATGATACAAGTGGGGTGCCATTAACCCTGCTTGCCATAAACCCATAGAACCCCATAGTAAACGGGGTCTGAACATGCCTTATGTCTGCCTTACCTATATTTATCTCCTTTAATGAGGCAATTACAGGAAGTATCGCAAGATTATACTGCGGGTATTTCTTGAACTTCATACTCCTTACTACGACTATGTGAGGATCTTTTTTGACTGCTGCCCTGGTAGATGAATCCCCGGATGCGAATATGTAGACTTCATGGCCTCTTGATTCAAGCTCCTTCTTGAAATTGAGCATCGATGTTACTACACCATCGACAGCAGGCAGGAACGTATCAGTATAAAAAAATATCCTTAAGCTTTCAGACATAAACTAACCACACAGGATGCATCGCACAATGCCTTACATGACAACTGCTTCACATTCTGCATTTTTGATTTTTTCCATTGCCTTTTTAGAAAATCCTGCAGCTTTTATAGTGAGTTTGGATTTTTCGAGTTCACCATTGCTGACGACCCTATAGCCGCTGAGATCTATCATCTGGTTTTCGGCCTTGAGCGCTATCCTGTTAACTCCGTACAATGTTATGCATTTGAGTTTTGAAGGTTTCCATACGTGGAACCCCTTCTTGCCTATCAATTCTGGATGCTTAGCAGTAAAATATGTGAACCTGTGCTTCCTTCTCCCATTTCCCACGCCTCCGCGGTCTCCTGCGCCTCTGGCGTTCTTTATGTTTCCGACTCCCCATCGCCTGGTGCCGAAATATTTCCTGTTGCGCTTCTCTTTTCTAACTACCATTCAAATCATCCTGTTTATGAGCTTGTTTATGTCCTTGCCCATGTATCCCAGCGACCCGCCTTGTGCAAAACCAAGCTTTGTGCTCTTATACCCGTGTGTCGGGGGATGCAGCCTGAACGGAAGCAGCTCCTTGAATTCTTCAGAATCATATTTGCTTTCGAACACCTCCTTCGACTTGAACGGTATCTGCTTTTTTGCCCTGTTTTCAAGCAGTTTTCCAAGCGTTTCTGGGTCGATTTCGCCGTATGCGACATAGTTGCTGCATTTGTTCAGCATGCCCATATACGAATCCGTAGCCTTGATAATTGTACAATTGCTTACCCTTTTAAGATTGAGCCTCTTGAGCGTTTCGGTTATGGAGCCGCGGACATTAACCCTGCCCCTTATCCTAACTACAGCTACAAGTTTATTCTTTGCTTCTTTATTCTTCATAAAAACACGTCGCTTCGTATTTGTTTAAGATTAACTGATTACGCTTATTAATTGCGCTTATTATATTGCGCTAAAGATTTTTAAACCTGACTAAGTAGAGGAAGTATGAAAAGGCAAATATAAATTCTTTATGGTATGTAGCGTGGAAGGTTTATATATGGGATATGGAAAGCATCACAGCTTTCCTATATCCTTTACTATGTCTATATCAAGCGTCTTGCTGCCTGCCTTCCAGTTTGCAGGTATGGCGCACATATGCCCGTCCTTTGCAGGAGTATCGTGCAACTGCTTTAGGCCCATAAATGCATTGAATATATGCTCTGCGTCTTTGCCTAAGCCATCATTGAATACCGACATGTATTGTATTCTGCCATCTGGATCCAATATCACTACGCCCCTTCGCGAAGCGCCAGATGACTCGTTTATGAAACCGAATGAGCTTGTTATCTTCTTTGTAAAGTCTTCGATCATGGGTATTGTGCTCTTTTTTACCCTTGGTGATGTCTGCGCCCAGCCCTTGTGCGAGAATACGCTATCTGTGCTTATCGCATATAAATCAGCGCCATTGCTGTCAAACTGGCTTTTTATAGACATAAATGCCTCTATGTCTGTTGCGCAAACGAATGTAAAGTCTCCTGGATAGAAAGTCAGTATAGACCACCTGCCATTTTTCGAAGGAATCCTTATCTCTTTTATGGAATCATCGCTTGGAAAATACGCCTTTGCAGTCATATCCTGTACCTTTTCACCTATAGGTATCATATTTACCATCATTGTCACCAATTATACTTTATAGCATTAAATATAAATATCTTGCTATTTAAATCATTAATATTGATTATATGATTAATATAATTGATAAAAAGATTATAGACCTGCTAAATAAGAACGGCAGGATGTCTGCAATGGACATGGCAAAAACGCTTAATGTAAGCAAGGGCACTGTTAGGAATAGGCTCATCGGGCTGTACAAAGAAAATATAATATTTGGGTATAACGCACGTGTGCGTTACAAAATGTTAGGCATGGATGAAGCCATAGTTGGATTTGAGATATCTCCGGAATTTTATACAAAGGCATTGGCTGCAATAAAGGCGCTTGATTTCGTTAAAGAGGTGTATCGAACTTCAGGGGACCATTCGGCCATGGCGCGGATAGTTTCCGATGCAGATGAAATTGACATGCATATTGAATCTTTAGAAAGCATAGAAGGGATTAAAAAAGTCTATCCTTCGTTCATCCAGGAGATAATAAAATAGCCAATCAGATGAAGTTTTGAAGGCCTTTCTGCTTGTTATTGTTTGGCACGTTATCCTCCCTTGCAAGAAGATCAAGCTTGCCGAAAACACCATCGTATCCTGGTATTATATGTATCCTGTCGTTGCGCACATTCTCTATCGCATCCCCTATATCATCGCCAGCAACGCCTTTTATAGTATCAATATTTGCGCTTGACAGGATGTCGAATTCGGTGCCTATGCGCTCAAGCATTTCAGAATATTTTGCACGCACAATTGGAGAATATTTTGTTTTCTTAATGGCATATGATATTACCTCTATAAGCGGCACCATGTGCATATAAGGTATGTAATTTTTGGGCACATACCCTTCAGGCCTGTCAGCAAGCTCGTTTATCCTATGCAATACCCCATTAACCAGCTTCTTGCCGCACACCTTGCAGTACTGATTCTTCTCCTTTCCTGGATCTATCGAATAGTGGCAATCCCTGTGGCCGTCATAATGGTACTTGCCTTCTTCAGGATAGAATTCAAAGGTGCGCTCAAAAGTTTTGCCATCTTTCTCTTTTATTGATTGGATTATGGAACCATATGATAGCTTATCCACATTGAATACATTTGCCTCCCTACCCATGTTTTCGAGAGAATGCATGTCGCTGTTTGATACAAGTGCATATTTGTCAAGCGATGAGAGCCTCCAATTCATCAATGGATCGGAGCTGAGGCCTGTTTCCAATGCGAATATGTGCTTCTCCTGATCTTCATATGCCTCTTTCATCGATGTGAACCCTGACAGCGAACCGAACACGCCAAAATATGGAGTCCACGCATGTGCAGGAAATATGAAGGCGTTTTTATCTGCCTTGAAAAGCTCCTCGACAAGATGTGCAGAACTCATGGACAATGCAGGACGACCGTCGCTAGACAAATTGCCGTATTTGGACAATACCTCGGAAAGTGCATCAGCAGACTCGAAGCTTGTGAGCAATATGCAGTTGTGTATCTTGCGCACCTTATCCTTTTCTGTAAATATCGTAGACACTTCTGCACCTAGAACAAATCTGGTGTCGGTTGTGGATCCACTGACTTTGAACAGGCCTGATTCTGCAGGCTCAAGATGCGCTTTCAGTTCCCTGTTCCATTCGGGATGTAGCACATCGCCAGTGGAAATTAGGTTGATGCCTTTCGACTTCGCCGCCTCGTCCAATGCATTTACATTTATCCTATTGCTGCACGCCATGGCAAACCTTGAATGTATGTGCAGATCTGCTATTACCTTCATGCAATCACTTTTTTACGCACGTAACACCATCTCAGTGAATCGTAGATAGTGCAGTATATGCAGGAAAGGATTTTCTGGCGCATCTGACATGTTTTAAAGTCTCCGTAGTTGAAGGCCTTCGCATTTCCCATAGCTTGATTTGGATGGTCACTTATTTAAAAAGGTCGTCAATACCTCAGGTGCCTTTCGCCGTATATCAGCATTAGCGCCGCTTCAAGTTTTTTAAGCTCTGCAGGTTCAAGGTACATTGACAGTATCTTATTTTCTTTTTGCATGAAAAGCTCAGGCTGTCCGTATAGGTTGTCTATCAGGTTATATACGTCGTTCCTGTCTTTCTGCCTGTTGCTTTGCATCTTCATCAGGATAAGCAATGCCGGATGCACTACATTGACAATCGCTCCCTGGCTCCCCATGGTTCTTTTCTGTGAATATTTTATTATGTCGGATAGTTCTATGTTTGATATCGGTTTGCTATAGTACAAGTCTATAGATATGCCGGTTTCTTTATCTACTAGTTTCTTGACCAAATCTCTTGATTCTTCGTACATGAAACCGCTTTGAAGCGCCTTCTCTTTTATTGCATCGCCGCCATTTTTTGGATTTTCAAATCCTACTACGACATCTATGTCATGAGTGCCTCTTTTGTTGTTTGAGCAATATATGTTGACTGCCCTGCCACCTATTATTATTATATCATCGAATATACTCTGTAGCCTTTCGTATATGCTATCCAGTTGGTAGGGTTTTATGTTATACTCTTTTCGTGTATTATAGTCTGCTGATTTCTGCATGATATTTTTAGCGTTTAACCAGATATAAATAACTGCTGTTTTCTGTTTTTTTGTATTATGCCCTTCCAAAGGCAGCCGTCATGCAGTGCGCACCGCCGTATCCTCCAGTAAGATTCGTCAGGCTTACAGTATATGCGTCTAAGCCGTTCTCCCTAGACTGATTATTGTTTGGAAAGATGCCGTTCCTGCCCCTTATTTTTGCGTATTCCGCACGTATGTGCTTTAACAGCCTGGCATAGATGCTTGGATTACCCTTTGCTTTCCCTGATACGTATTCCAGCGTCTTCTTTAGTATTGGGATTTCATCAACTGCCAATATGGTTCCATCGCTTATACATAGAAAATTTGTAGCGTATGAAAGCTGTTCTATTATGGGTATGTCGATTAGATTGAAACCTTTTCCAATAATGTATTTGTACAGGCTTGTAGTGCCGCCGGATTTTTTATATTCACCCTTTCTTTCACGGACATATGTTTGAAGTCTTGATGATTCGAGCATGTATTTGGAACCGACTATGGTTGCGCTTCCAGCAACATTGAAATATGTATCCAGATGCATGTCTATCATTTGGTCTGCGTAGGCTTTCGGCAGCATCTCGTTCTCAGGAGAGCGGACAATTGCTACCTCGTCAAAATTAAGGGCGTTTGAAATGAGTTGCTTAGCACCTGACAGGTTGGTTCTTCTGCCAGTGCCTATAATTGCAAAATCATTCATCGGCATGTAATCCCCGCCTTCTATAAATGCAGGCTTTTGAGCGGCACCTGAAATCGGCAACCCTATCGAATCCCAAAACAGTCTGGCAATATCCGTTTCTCCCTGCCTCTGCAGTTTAGACATCTTAGATATGAATACACCCATATCGGTAATAATCTGCTGATCACGCATGAAATACATGTTTGGGATCGGATTTTTCAGCATAGTCGAAGCTGTGATGTTGCCATTATGTGATTTTACCCTGACGTCTGGATTAAGCAATGCCGCATCGAATAGGTAGTCTGGCCCGTATGAATTCAAGTTTGCTTGCATTTCCCTTCTAGCGGCACGTGCACTTATGGCATCGCCAGAATATGCAATCCTTTTAGATGCAATGCTTTGGAGCCTATTTTTTATGCTTTTATTGGAATTGGCAGAACCTACCAGCGAATCCTTCAATCTCATGGCCATAACACCGAACTGATCTTTTAGAACGCGAACCATCTCATCGTGTTCTGCTTGCGCCAAATTCAAATTGAAGGGCTTATTGTACAGTGATGCACTAGGGTCCAAAATGCCAAAGAACGCCTCTACCCCTGGCCTATGGACTACTACCTTGCCAAGCCTGTCCCATTCGGCATTTATCTTGCCATCCATCCAAATACCGTTGTATTTTTAATCAATCTGACATTCCCAATATCCAATCCTTCAATTCGCCAGTGATTACATATTTAGAATGCTTCAGTTCTTCTATATTTCTGCATCCAGTAATGAACATTGCGGCTTTCAATCCGTAGATCATGCCTTCAAACACTTCCTTGACTGCATCGCTTGATATGGTTGCTGGCTTCAGCAATGGAAGCGCTACTGCACATAAGGACGCACCCAACGCTATAGACTTTGCGATATCCAATCCTGTCCTTATGCCTCCAGATGAAACAATTGGTATCTTAACTGAATGCTTTACAGAGTATAAAGAGGCGGCGGTTGGAATGCCCCAATCCCATAAAAGATTGCCGAGCATCTCCTTTGAATGCATCTTCATCTCCTTTGCCCTGTACCATTCGACTGCAGTATAGCTTGTCCCGCCCATGCCTGCGACCTCTATGGCGCTGACGCCTATTGATTCCAGTTTCTTAGCCGCATTCCCAGAAATGCCAAAACCAACCTCCTTTGTTATTACAGGCTTCCCTACCCCGTTCACTATATCCTTTATCCCAGAAATTACATTCTTGTATGACGGCTCACCTTCTGGCTGCACTATTTCCTGTGCTGGATTCAAATGCACATAAAGCGCATTTGCATCTAGCATCTCTATGAGCTTCTTTGCATCCTCAATCTGAAAGCCCTTCGATATCTGCGCTCCGCCTATATTTGCACCTATGAATATGCTGGGCGCAGATTTCCTCGTTATTGAATAGGTCTCTTCAAGCACTTTGTCATACAATGCAGCCCTTTGGCTTCCCACTGCCATGCCTAACCCGAGTTCTTCACAGGCTATGGCTATATTTTCGTTTATCTTTTTTGCAAGTTCCGCCCCGCCTGTCATGGCGCCTGCCATTATAGGAGCAGAGAACTTATGCCCAAGGAAATCTGCAGAAATGTCTATTTCATCGTAATCTATTTCAGGGAGCGAATCGTTTATAAGCTGAATATTATTGAAAAGCGTACGCTTATCTTTTGATTGTACTGGCTTGTCAAGGCATATCTTTATGTGCTCCTCCTTCCTTGACATTATTGCTTTTATCCTATCGCTTTTTTCCTGCGCCAATAAAACACCTTTTAGATATTT
>JAJYUR010000006.1 GCA_021792395.1 Microcaldota archaeon | reverse complement strand
GTGCAGTGCAAACCATCTCATGAAACGCCTGATCCTAATATTCATAGGACTTGTATTCTTTTTAATATCTTTTATCATAGCCTTGTAAAGGATTTTCTCCTGGGGGTCAAGCTTGCCTTCTTTCACTATCTCTTGCTTCTTTCCATCCACGGTCTGAGTTTCTGTCTTGCTTATGACGTCCTTTTTCACCATTGAATACCATTCATCTAAAGAACTCCCGCTCGTATCCTTATCCTTCAATACTTTTAACATATCTTTCATTGTCATGCTTCTTCCGCTCTTGTGCTCGTATTCGTGTAACAATGGCAGCATTGCAGCTTTATCACATATCCGTTCTATATCAGCAGCTGAAAATCCTATAGTTGCCCGTGCTAGCCTTCCGAAGTTTATATGCGATTTTGGCTTATCCCTAGTATAAAATTCAAATAGCTTTTTCCTATCCTTATATTTTGGAGGCATCAGGTAAACGCTGTCCCCGAATCTCCCGCTCCTCTTGAGCGCAGGGTCTATGTCCCATGGATGGTTAGTTGCACCTATCACAAAAAGCCCGTCCGGGTTCTTTTCGACTCCGCTCATCTGGGTAAGGAATTCGTTCACTGCCAGTCTTAGGGCTGAACTTTCTCCTCCTTCTTGCCCACCACCCCTTTTGACCCCAAGGGCATCCAGTTCATCGAAAAATATTATGCATGGCAGGTTTTCTCTTGCCTGCACGAATATCTGCTTAAGGTTCTTTTCAGTATTTCCTGTATACATGTCAACTATCTGGTTTATCTGGGCTATTATCACATTTGCTCCTGCCTCTCCGGCTATTGCATTTACAATATGGGTCTTTCCGTTTCCAGGAGGCCCGTATAGTATAAGTCCAAGGCCGAGCTTCTTGCCATATTTCTTAAATAGTTCGGGGTGCTGCATCGCAAGTATCACATTGTCGTGCAGATATTTTTTTACCTTTTCCAGACCCATTACGCTGTCAAATTTTACGTTGGACTTGTAGAATTTCACCCTCTTTATCTGACCTTCTTCTATCAATTCAGTATTCTCATTCTTGCTTGTTGGACTATTTGTTGATACTTGTTTCTCTTTCTGTGTGCTTCCATAGTCCATGTGTATGAGTGAATCAAGATGCTCAAGCCTGTTCTTTGCTTCCGAATATCCTGCGTCAATTTTAAGAGATTTTTCATACCAGAACCTTGCCCCGAGTAGATCATTGCTAGATTCTAATATATCACCGAATAATAGCGGTGCATCAGGGCTGCTTGGCTGCAATTCCATGACTTTTTCCAGGTCTGCTTTTGCAGCATCATAGTTGCGCATTATGCGCTCTGTAAGTGCCTTATTAAAATAAGCGTCTGCATATTTTGGGTCTATGCTGATTGCTTCGTCAAATTCCTTTATTGCATCATCAAATTTGCTAGCCTCGAACATGCTGTTGCCCTTCTTCCAATGGTCTTTAGCATTTAAGTCCACTTGGGGCGAGCTTTCATTTGGCTGTACTGCTTCATCTGACAATAAATCACTTAGATGCAATTTGATTGCACAAATTAAATATTTATAGATTATTAGTTTATATATTCACTGTTTTTTACGCCTATCGAGAAAATGGTTCAATGCAGCGTCTACAGTGGCGATGCCGTTGTTTTCCCTTGGTACGTTTATTATCTTGAATGATCCAAGGTTTTTTATCATCATCTTCGTCCTATCATTTAGTTCAATCATATCTGGAGATTTTACCTTGTATATGCCATTCAATTGCTTCACAACCAACTGACTGTCTGAATATAAGGTAATGTCCAATTCTTTTGGGTCGCCCATATTTTTAAGGCACCAATCCAGTGCAAGCATTATGGCATTATATTCTGCATAATTGTTAGTCTTTATCCCGTTGTATTCTTCGTGCTTTTTTAATATTTCTTCCCCATCACCATATATGATATACCCGGATGCACTTTCTCCGGGATTTCCTCTTGCCGCTCCATCGGTATATATTGTAATTTTCTTCAAACGATCACCTTGTCCTTGACGCCGTGAGCCGGAAACCCTGCGCTATTTATGAGTGGAATAAGTTATTGTCAAACTAATATACTAAATAATTAATCTAAACAATTATATTATGCATATCTACACGCTGCAGGAGGGCAGAAAACTAGTAAATGCAGCTAGAGCAGCTATAGAGCTTTCTATAAAAAGCCCAAGGTTCAAACCAGATATTGTCGAGGGCAGCATAAGCGAATTTGACGAGAAGACTGGCGTATTTGTCACAATAGAGCACTACCCGACAAAAGCACTTAGGGGATGCGTAGGATTTATAAAATCTAAAGAACCGCTAAAAAAAACCCTTGTGCAGGCTTCGCTTGCAGCAGCATTTGAGGATCCGCGGTTCGTACGTATATCCGGGCCAGAATTAGACGAATCAACAATCGAGGTTAGCATACTCTCGAAGCCAGAAATCGTAGATGGCGAGGAGAAGGAACGCCTTAAGGCAATTATAGTCGGCAGGGACGGCACGCTGATAGAGTATGGAGGTTATAGTGGATTGCTGCTCCCTATAGTGGCAGCTGAACAGAAATGGGATAGTGCAAGGCTACTTGATGAGACATGCACAAAGGCAGGATTGCCTAAAGAATACTGGAAGCAGAAAAATGTAAGGCTTTACAAGTTCCAGACTCAGATTTTTAGGGAAGACGCACCCAACGGAAAGATAATAGAGATTAAGCTTTAGTTGTATGTATTTATATCCTTTTGGCAAAAATAAGAACATAGTGGGCTTGTAGCTTAGCATGGTTGGAGCGCCCGACTGATATCTTTAATAGGGTAAGCAGATATCGGGAGGTCGAGAGTTCAAATCTCTCCAGGCCCATGTTTTCGTTTGTACATTACTAAACCATTTGGGATGATAACGCATGAAGATTTTGGTTACAGGACATAAGGGCTTTATAGGTTCGGTAGTTTATGCTGATTTGCAAAATGAGCATGACGTTTATGGATTTGATATAGATAGTAAATTTGACGATCAAAGATATGACCTTATAGTACATTTGGCAGCTAGGACATTGATAAGGAAGTCTAAAGAAATGCCATACGAATATTTTCAGGACGGGCTTGGATTGACCATGAAATTCGTGGAGAAGGCAAGGAGAGATAAAACGCCAATAATATTTCCAACCTCTGGTTCTATAAGCGAGCCTTCTAATCCGTATTCTCTGGCCAAAAAGCATGCAGTAGAATGGATTAATTTATATAGGAAACTCTACGACATAGACGCATATATATTGAAATTTTATAATATTTATGGACCAACTAGCAAAAAGGGTGCCGTCTACTTATTTACCAAAGCAGCAATAGAAGGAGAACAAGTAGTAGTGTATGGGGATGGGTCCCATAAACGTGATTTTGTCCATGTGAATGATATTTCAAAGATAATAAAGAAGATTGCAAACAAGGAGATTATACCTGGAGATTATGAGGTAGGAAGCGGCAGGCCTACATCCGTGTTGGAACTGTTGAAGCTTGTTGAATCAATATCTGGAAAAAAATTGCAGGTAACTTATAAGGATTACATACTCGATGAAGCGGAGAGTTTGTACGCAAAGGACAGTGGCATATTGGATAAATACGTAGATTTGGAGGACGGGATAAGAGAGGTATATATGCACCTTTTAAATGAAAGAAAAACGATTTGATAGGTTATTATTCTATTGTTATCGTTTTGCCCCCAGGATAGGGCGCAGCTGGATATCCTGCGTTGGATAGGTTATGTGCGAACTTTACGTCGTTATTCCCATATGTGTAGATTTTCCTTGGCTTTACTCTTTCCACTAATTCTATCGCCTGGTTGAAATCGGCATGGTCGCTTATAGCAAATTGTGCGTCTGTGCTAAACTTGTATACCTTTGCAAAACCAGTAGCTACGGCAGTAAAGACATGCTTTTTGTGGGATGCGTAAAGCATCTCAGATACCCGTTTTAGCATATTGTTTTCTATCACGCCAACAAAGTTGTCAGAGAATATCGACGTATCATCAGGCGTATCATAAGCAGGATACGATTTTAGGTTATACCCGTATTTTACGTATACCTTGTTTACTTCGAATATCTTCCTGCTCACTGCAGGGGTTATGCCTATTTTATTAAGTATTGATATTATTTCCTGGGCTTTCCCCATAGCATACGATCCAAAAAGGACTATGCCTTCATCTAGCCTCTTCTCTGTCCATTCCTGCAACAGCATTTCTGTTTCCGCCCTATCGCCGAATTTTATATCCGGATCTGGATATGTAGAATCCATTATCAACGTATCTGCGTCTGTATAATCCAATGGCTTTGATACCATAGACCTTTGCATTTGGTAATCTCCCGTATAGACAGTCCTGCCGTTGCCAGCATCTATGCACAACTGCTTAGACCCAAGCATATGGCCTGCATCGAGCATGCTTATCCCATCGTTTGAGCTTTCACTTTCATATAGTTCAGGATTAAGGCCATATACTGCATTAATCAACGAACACGTCTCCAAGCTTGATATAATCTTAGGTTTCTTTTTGCTTTTTGCAGCAGCTATATGATCGCTATGTGCGTGGGATATGAATGCAAGGGAGGAATTCTTCTCGTTCCTATCAAGGGATATAGATATAGGTTTGCTGTCTAATTCCATGCCATCACTTATTTATCCGCTGCAGATTATAAAATATGTGCTAGTATCTGCTTTACGTTTATTACATTTCTTTTATTGAAAGTAAAAGCTTAAAATTTACAATGCTTAAATACTAATGATTTTCATGGCAGAAGGCGTTATAATAATCGGGTCTGGTCCAGCAGGACTAAGTGCAGCACTTTATACTGCAAGGGAGGATTTCAAGCCATTAGTCATAACTGGAGTTAATGCAGGAGGCCAGCTTCTTCTAACTACAACTGTAGAAAATTATCCTGCATTCCCAGATGGAGTGCAAGGGGCAGAGCTCATAGACCTAATGAGGAAACAAGCTGAAAAATTTGGGACCAGGTTTATAGCAGATGATGTTATCGGAGTCGATTTCTCTTCCAGACCTTTCAAGATAAAAACGCATTCAGGACAGTATGAAGCAAATTCCTTGATAGTGGCTACAGGAGCATCGGCTAAATGGCTTGGGATTGAATCTGAAAAGAAGTTCATAGGGAAGGGCGTAAGCAGCTGCGCAACTTGCGATGCACCCTTCTTCAAGAATAAGAATGTCATAGTAGTGGGTGGCGGCGATACCGCAATGGAGGATTCTCTATTCCTTACGAAATTCGTCAACAGCGTTACAATAGTCCATAGAAGAGACCAGTTCAGGGCAAGCAAGATAATGCAGGAACGGGTGCTTTCAAATCAAAAAATAAAAGTTGTGTGGGATTCAGGCATAGACGAAATAATAGGGGATGATAAGGTCTCCGGAGTAAAGATAAGAAACCTCAAGACCGATCAGGTTACAGAAATGGGTATAGATGGTATATTTGTAGCCATAGGCTACGCACCTAACACCAAATTTTTAGAGGGCAGCTTGCCGCTTGATGACAAAGGTTATATTATAACAAAGGAGGAGGTTGAAACAGACATAGAAGGTGTATTTGTAGCCGGAGATGATGCAGACCACATATACAGGCAGGCGGCAACCGCAGCAGGCAGCGGAGTGAAGGCAGCGCTCAAGGTCAGGGAATACCTCCAGAATATGAACTATAGCAAGGCGCCCTAAAATAGCTTCTTCTGTTTTTTAATATCGTTAAAATCGGATACCCTCACACCTATCTTCCTTGCTTTTTTGCCGTATAAAAGAGATGATATGAGATTTCTGGAATTTGAATATAGGATTTCTTCGGAATCGGTATAATGGTGCAAATTCCTGCTTTTTATTTTTTCGGTGAAATCTTCGTACCTTACCTTTACCCCTATCGTTTTGAATAGATAACCTTTTTTGCTTACGTCTGACATAACTTCGGCCACGAGTTTCTTTATCATCGGCTCTATTTCATTTATGTCTAAGGTGCTTGCATCCATTGTACGCTCCCTGCTTATTGAAAGTATTACATTTGTATCAATTATTTTGTTTGTATCTACACCGTTTGAAAGGTTGTACAATTGGCTTCCGAAGGAGCCCAACTCTGCTATCATGTCCATCTTGTTCGATTTTGATATGTCTCCTATGGTTGTCAGCTTCATACGATTCAGCTTCTCCTTCGTTTTTGGACCTACCCCAGGAATCTTTTCCACAGCCATATCCCTTAAAAAGTCTTTTATCTCATCAGCCTTAACCATGATTAAACCATCTGGTTTCGCTTTATCACACGCCATCTTTGCAAGATTCTTTCCAGTGCTTAAACCTATTGTAGAGGGCAGGCCAAACTTTTTTCGCACCGCATCCTTTATTCCTTTTGCCACACCGATTGCAACCTCGTATGACATTTTACCTAGATCCAATGCCGCTTCGTCTATACTCATTATCTCCATTTTGTAACCTAATGACTTCAAGTATTCCATTATCCTTCCAGAGACGTCTTCATAATATGATTCATCAGATTGCAAGTATCCGAGCTCCTTGCACAACTTAAATGCCATTGATGTAGGCATACCGCTCTTTACCCCGAATTTCCGTGCTTCGTAATTGCATGTTTGGACTACACCTTTTTCCCGGTCTTCGAAACGCGATGTGCCGACCGCCATAGGTTTGCCCTTAAGCTCAGGATGCCGCATTTCTTCGCATGCCGCAAAGAAATAATCCATGTCTATATGCATTATTATATCATGGTTGCTTTCCAGGCATATCACCCTAAACGATATTGAAGGATAACCCAATTAATATATATTGCATTTAAATAATAATATAGTTCTAGAATTGAGATGTGATCAGATGAGGAATCCGGCATTTGCAGGTAGCTTTTATTCCGATAAGCCCACGGGCCTTTCATCGTTCATATCTGGGACCATGGCAGATGCAAATGACATAAAATGCCATGCAGTAAATTCAGTTTCGTTTGTAGCACCACATGCAGGATATGCTTATTCTGGGAGGACAGCTGCATATGTTTATAAGGCAATGCTCAGCTCGAAGAAGATGCTTAGCGCAGACACCATAGTCATATTGGGACCTAACCACACCGGGCTGGGTAAGGCAATATCCATATCCGAAGAAGATTGGAGGACTCCCCTTGGCATAGTAAAGAACGATATAGAGATGGCAGAGGCAATTGCAGGTTATAAGAAGGGCATAGCAATAGATGAGATAGCACATGCTGATGAACATTCGATTGAAGTGCAACTCCCATTTCTTCAGTCTACACTCAAAGATAAACGCATAGTGCCCATATGCATTGGCGATCAATCCATAAGAGCAAGCAGACTCGTTTCAGAAGCTATATCTAATGCCGAAAAAAATTTAGGAAGGAATATCGGCGTTATAGCCAGCTCTGATTTTAATCATTATGAAAGTGTAGAAGAGGCACGGAAGAAGGATATGAAACTCATAGGAGCAATAGAAAAAATAGACTATATGGGATTGAATATCCTAGCGAAAGAGCTTGATGACAGCGCTTGCGGCATAGGGCCGATAACAATTGCAATGCTTTTTGCATTGGAACATAACGCTAAAAAAGGATGCATGCTTAAATATGATAATTCAGGTAATGTGACCGGCGACAATACAAGTGTTGTAGCATATTCATCCATATTATTTGAGTAAGATTTGGTGTAGAAATGGTAGTATTAGGCATAAACGATTCCCACGATTCAGGAAGTTCAATTGTTTATAATGGCGAAATACTCGCAGCAGTAAACGAAGAACGGTTTACAAAGAAAAAGAATGATGTAGGGTTCCCATATGGCTCCATAAGGTATTCCATAGGCAGTACAAAGGATGAAATAGATGCAGTGGCACTCGCATGGATAGGCGGCAACGCACTAGTATCTAGGATTATTCCTTCATGGGACAGGAAAAGGCGCGGATTGTGGAGAAGGGAATTGCCAAAACCATCTAGACCAAGCCTCCATCTGGGCAACTTTGTATATAGGATTATGCAAAATCAAAATCCAAAATTTTTCTGGAAAGCGGTTGGAAGTTCAATAGGTAAAAATGTCACTAAAAAAAGGCTTGCACAGATAGATAGAAGCATTGCAAAAAAAAGCATTTATGTAGTAGAGCACCATATGGCCCATGCAGCCTCTGCGTATTACACATCAGGGTTCAGGGAGGCATTGGTAATAACATTGGATGGGGCGGGAGACGGCTTGAGCGGCACCGTATCGATAGGCGATAACGGAGAAATTAAAAGGCTTGCTTCGTTCAAGGCAAGTGCCAGCCTAGGCATAATGTATGGTGCTGCCACCATGGCGTGCGACATGCGTTTCAACGAAGACGAGGGCAAGCTTATGAGCCTTGCGGCTTACTCGTATCCATCAAGCATAGAGGCGCTCAAAGACATATGCTTTTACGATCCTGAAAGGAAGACCTTTGTTTCAAAGAAGGGCACCAGGAGCGAAATGCTTCTGGCGGAGTATATGAAGGACCATATATTATCAAAAACGGATCGTGAATCTTTTGCGTATGCTGTGCAGAAGCATGCCGAAAAACAGGTTTATAATTTGATAAAGCAATGGGTGTCTGAAACAGGCATACACAACATTGCTGCAGCAGGCGGATTTTTTTCGAACGTCATAGTAAATATGATGGTAGAGCACATGCCTGAAGTCAAAAATTTCTTTGTGTTCCCTCACATGGGTGATGGAGGCCTTTCAGTTGGATCGGCTGCATTCGTAGATTTCATGCTGAATGGAAAATCTGAGAGGAAACAGATAGATAATGCGTATTTCGGACCAGGCTATAGCAATGAACAAATATTGGCGGAGCTGAAGAAAAGGACGATGAAAGGCCTGAAATATACTGAGATATCTGACCCGTCTGGAAATGCAGCTGACATTATTGCAGACAAGGGAGAGGTATTGCTGTGGTTCCAGGGCCGTATGGAATACGGGCCAAGGGCGCTGGGCGACCGCAGCGTGCTAACCATGCCGAACAATGATGAAAGTAGGGGAATACTTAATCTTGTGATAAAACACAGGCCATATTATCAGCCTTTTGCAAGTTCCATACTTGAAGAAGATGCGAAAAAGATGTTTGCAGACTATAAATATCCAAATAAATTCATGACTACCGCAAACAGCATAAAAAAGGAGTATCAAAAGGACCTTGTTGCAGCTTCACATATAGATCATACGACAAGACCGCAAGTTGTAAATGGCGAAGAAAATCAGTTATATGCAGATCTTATAAAAAAGATAAAGAAAAAAACAGGCATAGGCGCAATAGTCAATACCAGTTTCAACCTGCACAGGCGACCCATAGTGCTTGATCCTGAAGACGCAATATGGACACTCAAAAACACCGGAGCCAGAAAGTTAATAATGGGAAATTATTTGATAGAGAAAAAGAATTAGCCCCATAGTGTGTCTTATATAACCATATGAAAAGACGTCGAATTCATTTTTGGCAGATTACAGGCATGCCATTATTTTTGTCATTTCACTATACCTATGCCAATCAATATGCCTGACTTTGAGTATATGCCAAAGCGCCCCAATAATGGATATTTACTGAAGTGCTCTACGGCGCATTTTTTTGCGAGTTTGACAGCCACATCTATAGAGTAATTAGGAGTTATACCTGTATTTTTCCTTTTTGTTATCTTTACTGCTTTAGTTATATCAAATAACCCTGCAATGCGCATTGCAGCATTAATATAGTTTCCATTAAAACTTATCTTTGACTCTGATAATTCAGATAATGATATGTTTTTTATCAGGAATATTTTTGCGTTGAAATTAGTTTCTGCGTTGGGATGCTCCCCAACACCATACAGTATATCGCCCCTTGATGCCTTGAAATCAGAATCAAGCTTGAAGTATATATTGGAGGGAGCTGCAGACGATCTGATGACCCTGCTGAATTTTTTAAGGTTGAACAGGCGCATTTTTTTACTTCCAGGGTGCAATACAATATTACAGCCATTCTTGACCCTTCCATAGAGCACTTGGCCAAAAAAGGCATCGCCAATTCTGTCCTGTACCAATATCCTCAGCCCATTTTGTGCTGCAATAAGCATGTTGTTATGCCCTAGCATTTCTAAAAGCATGTCCATCAGTGGCTTATTATTATACCACTGCATTTTTTTTGATAGCTCAATTACATTTTCCATATTATATGCAGATATAGGTACAAATGCAAGTTTGGGCTTTATGTTTGCGGCACGGCAATAGTCAGTGATAGATTTCCTTGCATCGACAAATGCCTTCTCACTGAAACCCACAGTATCCATTTTATTAATAGCCACAAGCATTGAATCAATGCCCATTAGATTGGATATATAAAGGTGCCTTTTTGACTGGTTAGTGAACCCTTCTCCCCTCTTTGCAGATACCACTAGTAAGCCTAAAGAGGCATTTGAAGCTCCAGTCAGCATGTTTTTTAGAAGCTCTAGATGTCCAGGCACGTCAGTCATGTGGAGCCGCTTGTTTTTATAGACGATTTCTGCAGATGTCTGATCAATCGTCATGCCACGATCCTGTTCTTCCTTAAAACTGTCAAGTATATATCCAGGTTCAAATCTTTTGCCATCAACATTTGAAGAGTATATTGAATTTATACGCGAGCGCTTTATGGAGCCTGTTTTTATAAGGAGATTACCAAGCAATGTTGATTTACCGTGGTCCTTCTCGCCAAGCATAGTTATCCAACGGTCCATGGAATCACATATAACCCAACGATCTTAGCTTTTCCATTATGTATGCCTTTTCTTTATCTTGTGATCTGCCGCTCCTTTCCTCGGTCTTTGTAGTTTTAAGCTCCCTTATTATGCCGTCAATAGAAGAGGCATTCGATTTTATAGGTATGGTGCAATGCGTGCATCCAAGGCTTCTATATCTGTATCCGTCCCTTGCAAGGTATAATGGATTTATTGGCACGCCCTCTTTTTTAATATATCTCCAAATATCAAGCTCCGTCCAATCCAGCAGCGGATGAACCCTGAAATGCGACCCACCATCAATTTTAGACGCGTAATTGCCCCATACTTCTGCAGGCTGATTTTTGTAGTTCCACTTAAAGCTTGAATTCCTAGGTGAAAAATATCTTTCCTTCGCCCTTATAGAATGCTCATCTCTCCGTATAGATGCGATGATGGCGTCAAATTTATTTTCCTTAATCAATTTCTTTAGGGCATTTGTCTTATTTGCACCGCAGCAGCTGAAACCAGACAGTTCTGATTTTATATCGCTTTTTGTGATTATCAGGTCTAATTTCCATTTTTTGGCCATTTCTTCCATAAACTCGTACGACTCTGGAAAGTCTATCCCGTTGTCTATATATATGACTGGAAATGGTATCTTACCCATGAATGCCTTGCGCGCAACGGCAAGCATTGTAGTCGAATCTTTGCCCATGCTCCACAAAGCAGCGATATGCTTGAATTTCGCATTCGCTTCCCGCAGTATGAATATGCTCTTTTCTTCTAATTCTTTCAAATTATTTTCAGCAGCCATCAAACACCACTTAGACCTTTCTATTCAAATTAAGACCTCTTAAATAAAAAAGCATCCCGTTTGCCCCGTGGCTGCTTTTTGATAAAATAGGTATCTTGCCAATTATTCTAAATTTGTAGTCGTATAGTATAACGTATGCACTTTTGAGATCCTGCTTTTCTTTTATTTTCTTTGGATAGACGACCTTGTAGTAGGAAACACTGCTGCGCTTGATGCATGATGACATGGCTTCCCAGTTGGATTTGCTTGGATCATTGTTCAATGCTTCTACAACTTTGCGTATGTCGCTGGAATTTTTCATCGAATTCACATAGACGGTTAAACATCAGTATCCTAATTATATATAATTAATAATATAAATCTTTCCGTTCAAATTGTAGTATGTGGATAGCATGAAAATAAAAAGGGGCAAGAAGCAGGAATTCACCACTATATCTATACCCAGCCAGTTATTTGAAAAGGTAGAACAGCATATAGAGGATACCGGCTTTCCTTCTGTATCAAGTTATGTTGCATTCATACTCAGGATATTAATAAGCAGTAGTGGAAGAAGGTCAAAGGCGGATTATGAAGCAAAAATAATACGGAAGAAACTGGAGGATCTGGGCTACTCGTAACATTCTTTTTGAATCATGCTTCTGCCTCTTTTATCGCAGATATTATTTCATCAGCGTGGCTTTTTGGATTGACTTTCTCGAATATCTTTATAATCCTCCCATCTTTCCCTATCAGATACGTATTCCTTAGCGTACCTACGCCAAATATGCCACGATCGCCATACGCACCATAATCCTTTATGGTCTTGCTCTCTGTATCGGAGAGCAGTAGGAATTTAAGCTCGTACTTATTCATGAATTTTTCATGAGACTTGTAATCATCTTTGCTTATGCCTATAACTTCTGCATTGAGCTTCCTTATCTCGTCAAGCCTTTTGTTGAAATTATTTGCTTCGATAGTGCACCCAGGAGTATTATCCTTAGGATAGAAGTATAGCACTACATACTTGCTTCTTAACTCTCTCAAAGAATGCTCTTTCCCATCTGATCCTGGAAGCTTGAAATCCGGCGCCATATCTCCTTCAGATAACATATTATCCACCCATTTACATTCTTTTTATAGAAAGGATTTAAAATGGGACTTCAGCAAATATTTACATACATAAATAAAAGGCGCGCTTAACATGAGTATTAAAAATGCTATCGGAAGCATATTCAACGGCAAAAAAACCAGCAATGGACCTTCAGGGAGCGTATCGAATATAAATATTTACTGGAAGGGTGCGCTGCACTCGATACCCGGATTTGAAATCGATGGCGATACGCATGATGTTATAATACCATTCACAAATCATGGCGCTGGCTTATCATTCCTAAAGGATCAGAACAAGAAGGAGATTATCGATTCAATAACCGTTTCTGACCCCTTTAAGATAGACTTGATAGCACCAGAACTGCCGATGGCAGTCAATACTGGGGAAAAGGTAGATATACATATAAAAATCAAGAATCCTGATTACAATTATAGCGGTCCGCTTACAATAAAGTTTGGAAGTGCATCCAATGCAGAGATACATCTTGAACTTCAAAAGGTTGTGCTCAACGCCAAGGGCAAAAGCATAAAGGTAAGCGAATCTGGAGAAGTTAAGAGGATTGGAAAAGGCGATATATTTGAATCGTCTGTCCAGATGCTAAGGGCCTTCAAGAAGGGAGATGCTATAACAAGCGTTTCCGTAAATAAGCCTTTCTTATTTGTCAGGTCGGAACCAGAATTGCCATTCAGCATAGAGAGTGACAGCAGTTTCATAGTTATATTTTATATCAAAGCACCTGATTTTGACTATGCAGGCAGCCTTGAATTGAACATAATGTAATCTTTGCTTTAGCAGCGTTTGGCAGGGGAGTGCAATCCATTCACCGCTTTAAAGTCGAAGCTCATTTTAGGCGTATCGAATCAAGATTCATAGGTGCTCTGGCATCTATGTGCATCATCCTGCCAAGAGTCCTTGCCAGGTCTTCACATTTCTGCTCTTCTCCATGCATTGTGTATATGCTTTTAGGCTTTACATTGAGCTTCTGCACGAAGCTTATAAGCTGCCTCCTGTCGCTATGTCCTGAGAATCCTTCTACGGTCTTAATGCCCATGTTTACTTTCATGGATACTAACTTGCCGTCCTCGTTGGGCAGGGCTACCTCAGATATGCCATTCTGGACTCTCCTTCCGAGCGAATTGGCACTATTATACCCTACGAATACCATGGTATTGCGGGCATCTTCGACTAGATGCTTAAAATATTCAACGCTTGCTCCTCCGTTAAGCATGCCGCCGCTTGCAAGTATCACTGCCGGTCCTTTTTCGAATACCTCTTCGCGCTCGCCCTTTACCACTTCAAATATCTCGCTCTCGAATGGAGACCTGTTGTTGAGTATCCTGTTCTTTAAGCTTTCCTTAAGATATTCTGGATATGCAGTGTGTATTGCACTGGCTTCGAGTATCATGCCATCTAAGTAAACAGGCACATCAAGCTTGTATGGGCTGTTTTCCCCGGCCATGTAGCTCTCAAGCACCAATTGTAGCTCCTGACTCCTTCCTACTGCAAATAGAGGTATCAGCACCTTGCCGTTGTTCTGTATTGTGCGTTTTATCGTCTCCATGAGCTCGGTCTCGGCATCGTGCCTGTTAGGAGTTATGTCGTTAGGGCCCCCATATGTGCTCTCCATGAACAGCGAGTCTATCCTAGGGTATTTAGTTGATGTAGGGTCGAAAAGCCTGGTGAAGCCGTATTTCATATCGCCAGTGTGCACTATGTTGTACATGCCTTCGCCTACATGCAGGTGCACTGTTGCACTTCCAAGTATGTGCCCTGCATTGTGATATGTAAGTTTGAGCTCGTCTGTTATGTTAGTGACTTCATTATAGTCTCTTGTAATCATATGCATGAGCATCTTCTTTACGTCCTTCTCTGAGTATAATGGCGTGCCTCCGCTCCTTTGTACTAACTTTATATAGTCATTAAGCAGCAGCGCTGCAAGATCCCTCGTAGGGGGCGTGCAGTATACCGGGCCCTCGTAGCCGTATTTGAATAGATATGGAATGAATCCCATATGATCCATGTGGCCGTGCGTCAATATAACAGCATCGAGCTCATTTATAGAGAAGTTTGCGCTGTCAAGATACGGAAATGCTTTATTCCCTTCAGCGTTTGCGTTGGCATCCAGGCCCTTTATCCCTGGCTCGGGGCTTATACCGCAATCGATTATGACTTTTGAATGCGGCGTCTCCAATAAAAGGCTGCTCCTTCCGACTTCTCTAAACCCGCCCAAAGCAGTGGCCTTGAGCCATTCGCTCTTTAGTATCTGCTTGTTTATGTTCTTGCCTACAGTAGAAAGGAATTTCTTTCTGAACTCGCTTTCATTGAACATTAGCTGCCGTACGCCTTTTATTGTATCGCTGTTCATAGTAGGAGTGCGCAATACTTTAGGGGACCAGTTAGTCCGGATTACTATCTCCTTTAGCGTAGATCCACCCTTGCCTATGACCAATCCAGGCTTGAGCGCCTCTATGTATACCTCAGAGAACTCTGGCACAAATTTTATGCTGGATGTAATTGCTTCCTTTGGCACCAGCTCGTTTATTATGGCTGTTGCCTTTTCAGGCTCCATCAAAACGGAACTATCGCTGCGCATTATGAGCTTTTTCTTTATCGCTGAAGCTATGCCTCTTATTATTGTTTCTTCATGATAGACTGCTTTTATGTTTTTAAGCGTTACTACTATGTCAGGACCTTCGAATTCAGCTTTTATAAAACCTGCATCTTCTGGGAGCATCTCTTTTATCCTTTTGAATATCTCTTCGTTCCTGGCTTTTCCTTCAGCATCCTTATCATTGATTTTCTCTTCCAAAATATCACATCATATAAACAGAAATAACAGCCAAAACCAAAATCCCCACCAAAATAATAATTAGGATATATGCAAAAGGTGCTTACTTGGAAGCACCCACTATCTTCTCAAGATCCTTTCCAGTATATTCCACATATCCATCTTTTGTTATCGTAGCTACGGTTATGTTGTTGCCCGTGGCTGAATCTCTTTTCATTGCTATATTGAGAGCCTTTGCTGCTACCTTTATCGACTCCTTTGCAGTCATTCCTTTCTTGTATGTATCCTCCAGGAATCCCAATGCCGTGAGAGATCCACTTCCTGTAGAAGTGAATTTTGACTCGCTAGAATACCCTCCAGCTGCATCAATATTATATACTTCTCCATCTTCGCCTTCGACTCCGCCATCAACTCCAGCTATGATCAACTGCACATAAAAAGGCATCATTTTGTTTTCCTGCAGTATTATAGACAGCAACGTAGCTGCAGATTTAGGGGATAGCGGCCTTCCCTCATTCATCTTATAAATTTCATTCTGTATTTTTATTATTCTTATGAGCTCCTGCGCGTCACCTACAAGGCCGGCTATGGTCATACCGAGGTTCTCGTCTATCTTCCACACCTTTCGCGCTTCGGTGCTTGCTATAAAAGTATCCATTGTTGCTCTCGAATCCGCACCGATTACAACCCCATCGCTGCAAACCAAACCAACAGTCGTTGTGCCCTTCATATATTCTTCAGTATATTTTTTGTCCATTGTATCGCCTTATATGCTGCATTAAACTATTTATTGCAGAATTCATTTTATTATTGAACTACTCAAACAATTATAAATCTGACTGTAGTAGCCATCCGACCCAAGTAAAATAACGCATGCGCAAAATCGATATAAGATAAAATAAAGCGCAGTTAAACGTTTTATTAATCTGCGCAAAACTATAAAAGACTTGCTGTTTTGGGTTATAACTCCAGCATGCTACCATTGCCGACAAACTGGTGCTTCATCTCGCAAAGCTCTGCATAGCCAAATGTCCTGTGCAGCTTAGTTACTTTTACCTTGTATATGTTTCCTATCCTTGTCTTTGCGTTCTTTATGAAAATTACAAAGTCTCCTAGCTTGCCTATCCCTTCACCTCTGGCGCCCTTTGCATCTATCTTTATGGAGTATTCCATACCCTCCTCTATACTCTCCTTTATTTTATAGTCGTCCATTTTCCCACCCTTGAAATGCTCTCCTGCCCAAAACATCCACGATTCGAGCAAAGACGCTTTTCAATATTATTAGATTAGCTTGCTGCCTTTTTAAAGTTATTCTACAAAATCAGGATTCTTTGTTATTTGTCTAACCCATACAAAAAAATATAAATGCATTAATGTTTGCGCGTCTTGAGATTGTATTTTTTCATTATTGACATGAGGAACAGTCCGGTAATTATTGCGAGCGCTACCATTGCCATGAATGAAATATCCTCATATTTGTTTATCGCATTCAGTTGCTCTGTTGCATTGACCCTTGCCTCGCTGAGCAGATAATATGCCATGCTCGGGTTTTTGAGTGATGCGTTCTTTGCTTTTTGTATAAGTATAGCTGAATATTTCATGTTAGGGTAGAACAGGACATAGCTGCTCTGATTTACCATCTTTAGATATCCTAGCGTCGAGTTCAGCGCATGCGAAAAATTCATTGATTGATTTATTGGAATAGTGGAGTTTGCAGATGATGCATTAGCCTGGGATGCAAATAGCATAAATAAAATAAACGGCAGCACGAGATATCTCGTGCTGCTGATGGAGTTCGTTCGGATATAATCACAGATTGACGTCTATGTTAAGCTGCTCCTTGAGCTCCCGATACCTGTTTCGTATGGTCACTTCGGTGACACCTGCAACATCGGCTACCTCCTTCTGGGTTCTGCGTTCGCCTGCCAATGCCCCAGCTATGTAAACTGCAGCAGCGCTAACCCCAGTAGGGCTCCTTCCCGATATTAAGCCTTTCTTCATCGCTTCTTTTAAAAGTTCGACAGCTTTTTCCTGAGCTTCGCCGCTGAGCTTAAGCGCATTGACGTAGCGCGGAACATACGCTACTGGATCGGTAAGTGGTATCTTGAGCCCCAATTCATGCGATATTGCACGATATGCCCTGCCTATCTCCTTCTTCGGCAATCCGGATATTGTGGCTATCTCGTCGAGCGTCCTTGGCATGCCAGCCTTTCTGCATGCAGCATATATCACAGCCTGCACTACGGTTTCTATTGGCCTTCCCCGTATCAGGTTGTTTTGCACGCACCTCCTGTATAAGAGGGCTGCATTTTCCCTTATATTTTCAGGCAAACCTAAATAGCTCGACACCCTGTTGAGTTCCGGCAGCGCTATGAGGTAGTTCCTTTCGCTCGAACTTGCTATGCTTGCACGTTTGTGCCATTTTCTCATTCTATAAAGCTGGGCCTGCCTTTTTGATGGGATTCTCACTCCCCTGATATCCTTGTTGTATAAATCTATTTCAGTTACTAACCCCTTATTAGGTCTTGTATATTTCATCGGAGCGCCCGTTCTTGCCCTCGAGTTCCTTTGGTCTGCATCGAAAGCCCTCCATTCGGGTCCACTATCAGTAACGTTCTCTTCTATTACGAGGCCGCAATTATTGCACACGCGTTCTCCCTTTTCGCTATCGAATATTATGTCTGAGCTGCCGCAGCTTGGGCATACCGTTGCATCAGGATTTATCACTAGTCTGTGCGATTGCTGCTGCTCTGCCGTTTCAAGTTGGCTGCTGCCATTATGGCTGCCTCTTGGACGGCCCCGCTTTTTAACCTGGGAGATATCGGTTACATTGAGCTTATTATGGCTGACCGTTATCTTTTTTCCAGAAGGGGCACTTTGTTTAGAATCTGATTTCTCTGATTCGTGCCTTGTATTTTTCGATTTTTGGGTATTCATGATACAACACCATTTTATCTCGTCTAAATAGGACAAAGCTTTTTAAATTTTTCTAAAAATAGCAATATTATAGTGAATGGTAAGATATTTAAACCTTTTGCAAGCAGGGGCTTTGCCATTTTAGTCCGGCCTGCACCTAAAGTTTGAGCTTTGCCCATAAAGCTCGCAAGGCATAGACGTTAAGAACAAGACCGTAAGCAAGAATGTAGGCGCCGCCGTCATACACATGCTTTTATGCATATGACTGGATTAATACGATATACCTGCATAGTTTTAGCAACTGCATAGCTTCCAAATAAATAGCGTGCGATTCCAAGCCATCGGCATCTAGGCTCGGGTTTCATGTCATTTTCTCTATTACAGTGCCGGTTACAGTATGTGGAAAACCGGTTTCTATGTCGGTATAATTTATTATTATATACCCATGGAAGACGTCCCCCGGATTTCCGGTAAATACCGTACCATTGGAGAAGCATTGCAAAACCTGCGACGATGATTGCGGTAGCGTTACGTTAGAACCTATCTGCAGGGTTATGTTTGGATTGAATCCAAGCATATCATATATGACGGTATCTGAATTGCAGCCTATGGAGGTTATGTTTATAGGCGAAGACGTTGATTGCTCTAGGTTTATAGATAGGTTGCCATTTGGGAGCAATTGGCTGTTTAGGCAGCTGAAATCGGCCGGAAATACACATGACGTGCTTACCAAGGTCTTAGGGCTGAAGAGCCCCATTGCGTAAAGGGCCATCAAAGCTATAGCTATAATCAATATGGCCCAACCGTATGTCATCAGGTATTCCATTGCACTTTGTGAACGCATGCCAATCGCTATAGATTATTATTACGGGCTTTATTAATAGTTTATTCTTTCAGGGATGCTATTATTCCATCTATTATGCCATTAACGCCTATGCCTCCTGTGGATCTTACAACAATCCTGTGGCTTAGTATGGGCCTCGCGAGGAACTTTATGTCATCTATATTAGCTTCATTTCTCCCCTCCACTAGGGCTTTTGCCTTGCAGCAGTTCAGGAAGCTTATCTCCGCCCTTGGACTGCCTCCCATCACTATGTGAATGTCTTTTCGTGTAGCTCCAACTATATCGGTTATGTATTTTATTACATTATCTGGCACTTTTATGGAATTGACCATGCCCTGCATCTCTATTATGTCCTTTATCGAGATTACCTTATTTATGGGTACCCTAGATTCTGATTCTTTTATGCGCAGCATCTGCTGTTCCTCCTCTGCAGTAGGGTATTCGACCGCCACTCTCATCAGGAACCTGTCTGCCAATACCTTTGGCAGCTGTGTGGTCCCTTCTATGTTGAGCGGGTTTTGGGTCGCCATTGCAATGAACGGCTTTTCAAGCGGCATAGTCGAATCACCCATAGTTACCTGGCGTTCCTCCAGCGCTTCGAGCAATGCAGTAGTTGTCCTAGGAGGCGCCCTGTTAATTTCATCTATTAGCAATATGTTAGTGAATATCGGACCTTTCTTCAATTGCAGATTGTTAGACTCGTCTACATATGTGTAGCCCACTATGTCCTTGAATTCTATGTCTGGAGTGCCTTGAATCCTTCCAAACTCTGCTTGAATAGCTTCTGATAGCGTTTTAGCCATAGTGGTTTTAGCCACACCTGGCACGCCTTCAAGCAGTATATGCCCATTGGCGAGGATAGCTATGAAAAGAAGCTTTATGACATCTGATTTCCCTGCAATCCTTTTCTTTACTTCTGCAAGCACCTTTTCGTATACCCCTTTTACGTCAGAACTCTCCATCATAAGACCCTACAAAACCTTTATAATATAGTATGTGACAAATATTATTGGTGGGGCAACATTTAAATTAGGCACCTTAAGTTAGTGTTAAATATAGATGATTTTTATGATAGGAAAGGAAGCAAAGGAAAAGGGCATGGCCTCTATAGACGAGGTATACAACATACTCAATGACAGGAAGAAAAGTTCAAAGCCGCTCACATATGAACAGCAGGTCACAATAGAGTATGCCGAAAAGTTCAAAATGGGCATCAAGGAGTATAATAAGATTGAAAAAAAGCTCAGAGACCTAAACATGCTGAGCGATTACAGCATCATAAAGATACTTGAGATAATGCCCAAGAACCTGATGATGCTCAGGCAGATAGTGACACGAGAGAAGGAGACTTTCACGGATGAGCAGCTTTCACAAGTGCTCAACGTAATAAACAACAAGGGTTAACTTAATATGCATTTCAAAGGTAAGGCAATATGGAAACAGAGAGACGCGAGGAGTATGCAGTTGTTCTTGATTTCATGCATACTGGGAAGTCTTTTTCTAATAGGGCTGAACCTCTCACACAGCTCATAGGGGAGGAATGGTTTACCTTGCTTGAGGCTACGCCCAAGGAAGGCGTTGTTCTTTCGACTGGAGAACGCGTGTACATAGGCAAGGACGAACGTGACAAGATATCGGTAATAAAGTTTAGGATAGGGTATGAAGAACTTACCCAAACGGCCAAAGAGAACCTTTCCAATGCTATAAGGCTTATAATCAAGGCAAACGAGAAGAGGTTTGTGAATTTTTTCAATAAGGCAGGACCAATAAACATAAGAGAGCATTCGCTTGAATTGCTTCCAGGGATAGGGAAAAAGCACCTGAACGCGATATTGGGGGCAAGGAATGAAAAGGTGTTTGAAAGCTTTGATGATATAACTTCAAGGGTTCAGCTGCTGCAGGATCCAATAAAGCTCATAGGTGACAGGGTAGTGAAGGAGCTTGAAGGGGGGGAGAGGTTTTACGTGTTTACGAAGCCTTATTCAAAAAGGCCTAGAAATTGATATGTGCAGCGCCTGCCTATGGCACGCAGCCTGGCAATGCCCTTTTCATTTATCAGCATCTTCATCACCAAAAAATTTCAGCATATTTTTCCTGGTGCTTTCATAATCGATGTTATCGAATAGCCTTATGCCGTTGGACTTCGAAAGCCCAACAGAGTAGTCCATTATAGTCCTATATGCGTCAAGCTGCGCTACGAGCCTTGATCCGGCGGATTTGAAATGGGTGAACAACTCCCTCTCGTTCAGCCTTTTGGCATGCACCTCTGGGTCTGAAATATAGAGGTATGCAACCAGAGCGGAATTCTCCCTCAGCACATCGGCAATGCGCTGGTTCATATATAGCGATTCTATTATCACGCTTTCGCCGTTCCTTTCAGCCCTTTCTACCATGGCTGCGATGCCACTACACATGACATCCGACTGGGCCTCAAAGCCCCTTATTATGTTTTCCTTGTTCCTGTCGCCGTAGTGCTTCCATGCGTCGTAGACGCTGGTTTCCAATAGTTTGCCGCTTTCAACGTTTAGTGGGCGTATGAATTCCCTGAGGTAGTCCCCTGAAAGCATTATGTTTATGCCGAGTTTTTTGGCCGCTGCACCCGCTATGCTCGTCTTTCCCACGCCAGGCACTCCACCTATGAATATTATCTTGTAGTCTTTCGTTTCAATCGCCGGTAGTCTTCAGCGCAGAGTACTCTACGCTAGTTACCATTGCAGCTGGCGCCACCTTGTACTCGATTGGTTCCTGCCCGCGTTCCTTCAAGGCCTTGAACACGGCATCGCCGTAGGGTTCCCATGTGAACGCATTGATTACCTTGCCTCCTCCGGCAGTCCAGTATACAGGCATGCCCGATTCCCTTATCTCCTCTATATTTATGATGGCATCCATCATTTCCCTTTTCCTGACTCTCTTTCCGGAGCTCTCAATCAGGTAGTGCGCATTGGCGCAGTTCTCCTCTGCAGAGGAGAATACGAGTTTCCAGTCCCGGTTGATGATACCCAGCTTTATCTTGGCTTCCCACTGCGGCATCATCTTAAGCCTGTAATCGTAGAATGGATTGCTCCTTGTGAGCTGGAATATCTCCGCGGCTGATATCCTTGACGGATAATCGAAGCCCATGGCAAATATTTTTATGTCTTTCAAATCATCATCCGAGGCGAGCTGCCTCCCATATGGTGCGCCTGGACCGTCAACCACCAGTATATTGAGCCCGCCATATACAGCTCTCACAGCAGATTCGGATATGGAATTTGAGAGGATGGCTATTCGCTCGTTGCTGTAATCAGTGCCAAACATCCGGTCAAGCGCAACAACGAGTGCTGCAGCTCCTGCGTCGCTGCTGCCGGAGAACACGTTGTAGTTGTTAGATTCAGCATCGAAACCATAGTGCTTCCCAGTAGCTTCCTGAAAGGTTCTTAGGACATCCTCTATTGACTTTCGACGCTCTTGTGGAAGCTCTTCCCCGTTTACCCTGAAGCTTCCGAGCCTTCCTGTTTCAGTCCTTATGATTTTTGTCACGACCTTTGTTTGGCCGTTTTTGTCAGTAACAGACAAACCCATGGAATTGTGCACGGGCAGGCGATTGTCCCTTGCACTAGAAACAAATATTATCGGTATCGTAGGATACGCTTCAGCTGTGACGCTCGATACTGCTTTCGGTTCTGCTTCCATTTGCATCATAATTTTGCCTTCTCCAAGTGCATAACAGGCACTGTGAGCTTGCGCACTGCACCCATTATCGTGATTTCCACAGTATAGGCTTTGCCTCTTTTTGCTATAACAGTACCTATCCTGCCTTTATACCTCGGGTGGGGGCTATTGGCAACATTCCCCTTAGGCACTATGGCAACCTTGTCGCCCACTTCAAATTCCTTGATGAATGTATTTATGCGCTGATCCAAAGGCTTATGGTGCCTGGCCAGATTCCTCGTCCTTCCGGAAAACAGTCCGCTTGATCTTTTTGTCATTTTATTACCTTTTGCAAATAAGACTTAAATTTTGCATACTTATTTAATACGCAATATATTTATTATTTAATGCCCCATATGCACCAGGTGTATAAATGCCAAAAGCCCTAAGCCCTAACGAGCATAAGAAAAATGTCATATTAAAACCGACCTATCGGGTTGAGAATATCGTCGCAAGTGCAGATTTGGCGACCGAATTAGACCTTTATGGGCTAGCAAAACTCTCATATGATGTAGATTATGAGCCAGAACAGTTCCCTGGAGCCATATTCAAGGTTCATGATCCTAAGTCAGCACTCCTGCTTTTCAAGAACGGGAAGATCATATGCACTGGCGCCAGAACCGCTGCAGATGTCAAAAGGGCAATCGAACAGGCAATCGAGCTCATAAAAAAATATAAGGGCCAGACTAGGGGCAAATAACGGCCTGCCCCGCTTTTTGCCAATATATGAATATACGAAATTTAAAGGAATCTTTTTATATGTATGCATGCAATTCATTAGCGCCGTGTAGGGCGGTTTAAGCTTATTCTGTAACAACCCTATTCTCATCCACCCGAGGCGTATGCAATTGCATACGCCCGATATATTGCTTCTTAGCGCAAGCTTGGCCATTGCATTGCATTTATAATAGACTATAGGATCCGCATCTGGCTAGCGCAAGGGCAGAATGCATGCGCATTGCAGTATTATGCCTTGATTATTTAATGGTTTGAAATTCTCTTGCTGTTACTTGATTTGGTGCAGACGGTTGAAATTTATCTTTTTTACTTGGGACCTTGCCAAAAAGAAGAGCACTATTATCACAGGCACTATGAGCACCATAACATTCCTGAATCCGATAGCCTGTATGAGCCCGCCGGCCAAAGCAGGCACACCTATGTTTATTAGCATTATAACCGCAAAAAAATAACTGTTTGCCTTGTTTCTTTTGTTTATGTCGAATGATCTCCCTATGGATGAAATTGAAAGAGGATAGGTCAGCCCATGCGGCACCCCTAAAAATATTATCCCTATGGCGTACACTGCGGCATTCCGGCTTATGAATATTATTGAGAGACCTAATATGGTCATTAGCATTGAAAATTTTATATATCTCCATAATCTTGATGGCACTATGTATGACAGCAGCACCCTGGATATAAACGATACGGCAAACAACAGCGAAAACAACAGCATTATTGTATCGTATGGAAGTTTTAGCGTTTGTTCTGCAAATATACCGCTGAAAAATACGATCATAGAGAAGGGTGCGTTGTAGGTCAATATCGAATATACAGCTACTTTGAACCCCGGATTTGATAATACCTTTATGTCTTTTGACTCTTCCGTCTTAGATTCGGGAAACTTCATAAATGGTGACAGTATAAGAGCCATTAAGCTTATCGGAACGAATACCAAAAAGGCATACTTTAATGGAAAATGTTCGAGAGCAAGGGCCTCTATGGTCGGACCAACTATCAGACTTGCACTTAAAGCCAGCGTGTAGATCCCCAACATCCTTTCCCTTGTTTTCCTATCTTTATAATCTCCAGCAGATGTCAGCATATTTGGCATTATGATGCCAGCTGCGAAGCTTATAAAAAGCACATAGAACCATATAGAGGCAGTAGTGGAAAATATTATCAACAAGAAGGATATAGATATCAATAAGTTTGCAAATATGAATAGACGCCTCCTTGCGCTTGAATTAATTTTACTGTTAATTAATAGGGAGGTTAAGAACGTTATAAGCGAGGAGAATCCGGCTAAAATTCCTATGTCCACCTGGCTGAAGTTAAAATATTCCTTGACAAAAAGCGGTAGTGTAGTCATAAACGCATTATTTGAAGCCCTGACTGCAAAAGTAAATGAGATAAGTATTATTATGGAATAGAATAGGTACACATTTTTTATCTTTGACATTGCTTTCGCCTATTTGCGTTTCTATTATGCGATATCTTGCACAATCGAAATCGCGGCCTTTTCCCTTTTATGCATATGCCATTCGCACATCCTTAAACTTAAGATTTTGCAGGATGCTTTGCTTCCTTGAAAGAAAAAACCAAATATGCAGTATGCCATACGCCTTTTGTAGATGGGCGCATGCCTTCCTCCCTTACAAGCATGTCCCTGACTATTGCTTCGATGGTGATCGTGTCCCTGAATTTATATCTGTTTAGCGCCTTGATGAATTTCTTGACCTGCTCCATGTGGGGCAGGTAGCCGAATATGCATCCGCCGTCCTTTAGTGCCTTGTTCGCGTATTTGATTATCTTGTCCGAATTTGGCATGTCAAGGCTTATTAGGTCAACATCCTTTTCGCCAATGCCTTTCGATATGTCTGCGTTTATTATTTTTAGATTCATTACACCTAGCCTGTCTGCGTTTCTTTGAGCTATCTTTATGAACTCCTCCCTAGTCTCGTAACTCGTTACACTTTTTGATACCCTTGAAAGAGCTATGGCAAGCCAGCCGCTTCCGGTCCCTGCATCTACACATATGCTTTCTTTGCCTATCCCCGAATAGGATATTACAAGCCCTATGTCCTTTGGCAGCATTACCTGAGGGCCGCGCTTGAGCGATTTGTATGCAGGAGGCAGGTACATGTAGTTCATCGTTTAACCTTTTGTTTTTTTATGCCACTGCCCTTAGCATGTGCCTTTTTGGATTTCTTTGGCTTTGCTTTGGGCTTCTGGCTTGCTCTTTGTTTGCTTCCATCTTTACCCTCCTGAACCGGTTTGACTGGTTTAATTTCTACAGTGTTTTCTTCATGAACCGATTTTACTGATCCCTCTTTTGCTGCCCTAGCGATATTGCGCTGTTCTATTGCTTTCTTCATCGCTTCCTTGGTAATGCAGTTCGGATCTAGATCCATTTCAAAAGGCCTCTTTGCTCTTCTTATCACTTTTATCACAGGAGTTTTGCAGTATTCACACACCTTTCCGGTAGGTTCTATTTTTGCATTCTGAGGCAATGAATATGTGTTAGTGCATTTCGGATAGTTTGAGCATGCTACAAACTGTTTCCCGAATCTCGACTTTCTTATTATCAGGTTGCCTCCATCCTTAGGGCATATGCCTAGTATCGCAGTCTGCGTGAAGCTTACCTTCATCTCCTTGCCTATCTCATCCTTGTTCTTGTCAAATATGCCTAGCGCTTCGACAAGCATTGCTTTACCTTCTGATATTACCTCCTGCTCTGTCTTCTTCCCCTTGCTTATGAGCTCCATATCGTCTTCGAGCTTTCTCGTCGTCGTCTCATCTATTATCATGCTGCAGTTACGTGATAGTGCGTTATACACAGAAAGGCCGAAATTAGTTACCTTTATGCTCGCGCCCTCTATATAATTCCTTTTGAATAGCGTATCTATGATGTTTGCCCTTGTGGCTTTTGTGCCGAGCCCTCGCTTTTCCAGTTCCGATATTACGCCGGCCTTCGTGTATCTTCTGGGCGGTTGCGTTTCAAGCGGCTTTAATTCTATTGCTTCTGCCTTTAATGATTCGCCTTTCATGAATTCAGGCAGTGTCTTATCTTCCAGCCTTGCATATTTATAATAGCCAAGCCAGCCGCTTTCCATTATATGCATGCCGGATGCAGAGTATTTTTCCGCACCTGCTGATACAATGACCTTCATCCTTGACATTTTTGCGTCTGGAGCAAAGCATGAAAGGAACCTTCGCGCTATCAGATCATACAACCTTGCCTCCTGCTGCGAAAGCGCCTTAGGCATTTCACCCGTTGGAAATATTGATGGGTGTGCCTCATCGTCCTTTTTGCCCTCGACCGGCTTGAACCTGCGTTCCTTGAGCAGCATAGATGCCAGGTCTTTGTAGTCAGGATTCCTTGATATGTCTTCTATGATCTTTGGAAGGCCAAGCGACTGCGGCAGCTTCTGTGATGACGTCCTTGGATATGATATGTATGACCTTTCATAAAGTGATTGTGCAAGTGAAAGCGTGAGAGACGGATCCATGTGCAGCGCACGGCTTGCTTCCAGCTGCAGTGTAGTCAGATCGAATGGAGGCGGAGGGCGCTTGTATTCTTCGTTTACCTCTATATCGTCTACATGCATTTTATCATTGTTCTTTTCGGTTTCGGCGTAAGCATCGGCTGCCAATTCTTTTTCGAACATATCGCCCCTTGAATTGGAGAATTCAACCCCTCTAAGCATTGCATTGACCCTCCAGAAAGGTCTTGGCTTGAATTCACCTATCTCGATTTCACGCTTTGAGAGCATGGCCAATGTAGGGCCCTGCACCCTCCCTATGCTTAACGGTGCTCTTGCAACAGAATAACCTATAGCAGATGTCAATGCCCTGCTGAAATTTATGCCCCATAACCAATCCAGTTTGTGCCTCGTCTCGCCGGCGTAAAAATTATTTACATCCAACGGCATCAGGGACGCATATGATTCCTGCAGGTCTTTTGTAGTAGTAGTTGAATATTTCATTCTCAGCGATGTTTTGGCAAGGTCCTTTACGCTTTTCTTTGTCAGCTCTTTTATTATATTTGTGCCTATCACTGTGCCTTCGATATCGAAATCGCATGCATTTATGAAAGAGTCGCATTCCTTTGATACATCTATAAGCATATCAAGGTATTCCTTAGTATAAAGCGAATTTTTACCGACAGAATACGAAGGAGCCCAATCTATCTCGAAAACAGGATATTTGTACTCTTTGCTGGTCTGCTTCAAAGTAAATAGATGGCCCACAGCAGCTGCAACGTACAACTTTTTGCCGCCCTTTTCAAAGGTGTAATAGCTTGTGCGCCCTTTTGACACTTTTTTTTGCTTCCCATCACCCAATGAAATAGCTATGCGCAACGCTACGCTTGGCTTTTCTGCAATTATGAGAATACCCATAGCATTACCTTTTTATTTTCCTTTGTGATTTGCCTATCCCGCCAAGACGCTTTCTTGCCGCCTTGCGCTTCGAGGTCCTTTTAATGGGAGCTTTCTGGAGCTGCACGTTTTCTGCATATGTGCCTATGCGCGATATTGACCATGCATTTGCTATCCCTATAATTATTGTTATGAAAACGAACGCGTAGAATAGACCTTTAGCCCCATAATATATAAATATGGCTATCGATAATATAGCAAATATTATTGTAGCAGGGGAGAGTACAAACAACGAAAGCTTATCGTTCATGTTTCTGCTTACCATGGAATCATCGTTGGCGATTATGTGATTATATACTTAGTTATATTTATAACACTTATTGCGGCTTTGATAGCATCTGCATCGCAACTGCTTTTCAAAAAGAGGCTAAATATCAGGGTACACGGCATGATGCATCTGATAAGGACGGTCCTCAATGACAGGAGGATACTTGCTGGGCTGGCTGGATATGGGATAAGCTTTATCATATACATATATGCGCTATCCAAAGCGCCCCTTTCGGTAGTCTATCCTGTATTTGCAAGCAGTTTCATATTCATAGCCATTTTGTCATATAAATTCCTTAATGAAAGAATTTCGCCGGCCAGGGTTGTGGGCATACTTATAATCTTTATAGGAATAGTAGCCATAGCATTATCATATCATTGAAAAGGCAATCGCCATGAAGGAGCAGATGAAGAGCAATTTGAAAAGAGAAAGCCTTGGACTTTTGGTAGTGTCAACCACGCTTGGCGCAATCGGCCAAGTGATGTTCAAATACTCGATGTCGTTGGAGCATGCACTCATTTTAACCGCAGCTATCTTTATCGCGGGCATCATAGCATATGGGATATCTACGCTGTTCTATTTTTATGCGTTGAGCAAGGTTCATTTGAGCTGGGCTTATAGCATAGGCGGATTGAGCTACATAATTGCCGTAATACTTGCAGCTACAGTACTGCTAGAAAAGATACCTTTATTGAGATGGATAGGCGTGCTGGTTATAACGCTTGGGCTCATCATAGTTGGCATCAGCTAGCTTATCATTGATATGGCGCATATGTGCACCTTACGTATATGCGCACCCTAAAAACGAGAATGCATTATGCGCGCAGAAAAAGCCCTAGTTTCAGATAGGAGATGATTTCACTTTATTTTATCTCAAGCTTCTTGACTTCTACTTTGTTTATTGAAGCTATATGCTTGAGCTTTGCAGAAAGCTCTGATTGAAGCTTTCCATCTATGACCGCGCTTATCATGGCGTTTGAATCGTGTTCCTTTGCGAATGCTTCTATGTGCTCCTTCATCTCCTTCCTCATGCCTATTAACCTGGTATGCGCGGTGCGCTCCCTGGTAACTACTATGACCTTGAACACCATGCTCTGATTATCCTTGCTTGTAACTGGTATGACCGCATCTGATATACTCCTGTACCTCCTTATCAATGACCTAAGGTAACCGTATAGCTGTTCCATCCTTACGAATTTCGTATGCGCAGCTTCGCCGTTTACGTCTACGACCTTTAGGAATACATTAGTATATGCATTTGATGGATTATTTGTCAATGTGCTGAGTCCGACTTTTATCCTTCGCCCTATGACAGCATTCTCGTCGTTCGCAGGTATCTCACCAATCTGTATCTCGTTGAATGCCTTCGGCGCGTATACTGTGAACCATTTCTTTGTCTTCCACTTGTCTGTTTTTTGTAAAGCCATCTAATTACGCCCTTCCTCTTATTATCAGTTCGGCCTGCTTGGCGTTGTATCTCCATCCAGCTGGCAGCTTGCCGGTCCTTATGTAATATTTAGTAAGCCTCCATATCTTTGCTTCTATTCTCCCAAGCCTTATGCGGTTGTGGACATCCTGCTTGTTGGAGTCCATATGCTTGTGCATATTAACTGCCTTTGACATAAGATCTAGCATGTCATAAGGTATTGTGCTATGAACATCGTTATCTTCCAATACCTTGCCCATGCGTTTGCCTAGCGCTTGCTTTGGGTATTTGATGCTGTGCTTGCGCTTTAGCGTCTCGCCTATCATCGCCGGCTTCATGCCCTGCTTTGAATAGTCAACTATAAGCTTTTCTATATCTGCGCCCTTCATTTGCGGAGCTTCAGAATTTTCAGGCATAGGCTTCCTTGATTTAGCCTTGCCGTGCCTCTTTGTATGCAATCTTGCCATTAAACACACTCATAATCATTTAATACATGTTTGGTGCGATAGGACTAATGCCTTATAAAATCACACTTCTATTGAAACAGAATAATTGTCGCTTGATTTTTCTTCCACTTGCTCGGCTTTGCATATCTCCTTTATGTCGCCGAGTGCGACCTTAACTGCGTTATAATATTCCGCAGGAACATTTATATTAATTCGCTTTATCGGCTTGTTCAGGGCTATCCTATGCTGGGCTTTTTCTTTCCTGATGTCGCTTATTACCTTATTGAGCATGTTGCCGGCAGATTCATAATCTACATCCACCAGGGCACTCTTGAATATAAGGCCGTTTATTACGTAGTCTGCTTTGGATTCCTGCTTCACTGACTTGGGGAATTCTTCCTGGAATATGCTCGTGCTTTTGAAGAACGAATTTATCTCCTCTGAAACGTGAGGTATAACGGGGGCGAGGAGCCTTAACGATGATGACAATACATGCATTAGCGTATATATGGCTGCATCCCTGCTCTTCTGCATACCTTTTTCTTTTGAATATATCCTGTGCTTGACATTCTCTATGTAATAATCGCAGAACTCGTGCCAGAAGAAATTTACAGCTACGCCCATTGCACTATAAAGGTCGGTCTCAGCATAACTTTTGTCTACTTCGCTTATCACGCTGTTCAGCCTGTTCATTATCCATATATCGAATACATTGAATGAATCATGCGGCTCTGCAGTTACCGGTTTGGCATCTGCAATCGCATTCTTTATGAAGAGCGATGAATTGTATATCTTTATTATGAAGCTCTTTGCAAAATCCAATTCTTCGTATGAAAATGGCTTGTCTTTGCCAGCGCCTCCGCTCAAAGCAACCCATAGCCTTACCGAATCTATGGAGTATTTGCTTATCAAATCCATCAGATATACCCCATTGCCCTCGCTCTTGTGCATCTCCTTGCCGCTCGCATCAAGCACCATGCCATTTATGATCATGTTCTCGAATGGCTTATTGCCCTCCAACGCCCACGTCCTAAGTATTGTATAAAAAGCCCATGTGCGTATTATGTCGCTGCCTTGCATCCTCAATGATGCAGGAAATGCCCTTTTCAAAAGTTCTTTGTTATCCGGCCAACCTGCTATTATGAGAGGAGTTATCGAAGAATCGACCCATACGTCGCATGTCGTCTGCTCGCCAATTATGTCATGCGACTTGCATTTTGGGCAGGTGTCTGTTGGCGGCGCTTCCATTGCAGGATTCACAGGGAGACGGTCCTTTTCCGGAGGCACAATCTCGCCGCATGAATTGCAGTACCAGAAAGGTATCGGCGTGCCGAATACCCTGTTCCTTGATATGTTCCAATCCCACTCTATATAATCCGCCCAGTCGTAAAGCCTCTGTATGGCGAATTCAGGATTCCATTTAATCTGCCTTGCCTGTTCCTTTATGCGCTCTGCATACTCCTTGCTTTTGATGAACCACTGCATCGATGATATGAGCTCTATCTTAGTAGAGCATTTGTCATGCAGCTTGACGCTGTGGGTTATTTTCTCCTGTTTTTTAAGCACATTTTTTGACGAAAGTTCTTCTAGTATTGCAGACCTTGCTTCTTTTATCCCAAGTCCCGAAAACTTGCCGGCGTTTTTGAGCAAACCGTTCGAATCGATCGAATTTATCATGTTCAGCTTGTGCTTGTAGAACATTGCGATATCATCCTTATCCCCGAATGTGCAGACCATTTCGGCGCCCGTCCCGAACTCCTTGTCAACTGAAGCATCAGAGATTATCTTCACGCGGGAGCCAAAAATAGGAACATCCGCTTCTTTGCCAACCAGCTTTGAATATCTTTCATCATCCGGATTTACGGCTATAGCTACGCATGCATGGAGCAGTTCAGGCCTTGTAGTGGCTATCAATATGGCAGGATGGTCTTTCGACTTTATTGCGAACTCGATGTAATTGAGTTGCGTCTCTTCAGTTGCATCTGTGAGCTCTTCCCTTGCAATGGATGAATTACAGTGCGGGCACCATTCTACTGGATGCTCGGCCCTGTATAGCATGTGCTTTTCGTACATGAGCAGCAATGAGAGTTGTATCTTTGATCTGTAACTGCCAGACATGGTTATGTATTCTAGACGTTCATCGAATGACGCTCCAAGAAGCCTCATCTGTGCTTTCATGGATGCAAGGTTGGCAGTTGCAAATTCCGTGCATTTCTTATAGAATTCGTCTCTTGACATGTTCTTTCCAAGTCTCTTTTCCACTTGGAGCTCAACGGGAAATCCCTGTGTGTCCCACCCCTGCGGATACATCACATTATATCCCTTCATATGCTTGTACCGTGCAATAGAGTCTATGTATGATACCCAAAATGCCTGACCCATATGCAGGTCCCCAGTAGTATTTGGCGGAGGAGTATCTATCACGTATAGCGGTCTCTTCTCGTCTTTATCGTCAAACAGGAAGATGTCACTTTTTTCCCAATAATCATTCCATTTCTCTTCAGATTTTGGATCATACATGATTAAACACCGATAAGCAGGCGATATATTGCAGTATATATTTCCCGCTTAGTTATTAAGCATTTATCCTGAAAATATTAAGCGTTTATCCTGAAAAGGTTTAACCGTAAGAAAAGATGAATGGAAAACTTGGCATCACTGCACAAGCTCTCCTATCGCAAACCTTGCCTTTACGTCGGTTATCTTTACCTTTACTTTCTCGCCTTGCTTTGCGCCTTTCACGAAAACTACGAATCCATTGACTTTAGCTATTCCATCGCCTTTAGACGCAACTGCTTCTATGGTGACTTCAACTTCGTCTCCGGCTTTTACGGGTTTCTGCATGAAGTACGATGACTTTATATGCATGCCTCCTCCGTGCTCCCTTCTTTCATGACCTTTGCCATGATTCCTGCCGTATCCATGTTCATTTCCCGAACCTTCTTCTTCGAAACTTTCATCCGACATTAGATCTTTCGCTCATACGCAGAATCAGCCTTTAGCTTTACTCCGTATATGCTTTAATTAAGCATATTAGCCTTTAAAAATCTTCTGTTCCTCAGGTTTTCACATCTGTGATAAAATGCGCCGTTTGGCTGCCGCTCATTTATATTTTAGACGCAAACAAAATCTATTTATTATTGCTTAGTAAAAGATAATAGAGGTTTTTATATTGGATATCCATAAAGCAGCGGCATTATGTGCTATAGCGCTTGGGCTTATGTTTGTATACGGCATGGGCATCGCCAATGCCTCTTATACCGTAACAAATCTGAACGCCACGGTTACCCTAAATACTAATACAAGCGCCTCGGTAACTGAGCTGCTCACAGTTGCGGTAAGTAATACATCCCTAAATTCTTATGAAACCGACAGGATAGCATTGAATCTTACATTAAGCACATGGCAATCGCTCATAGGGCCATACCTGGTACAGCACATAATTAACCCGAAGTCAGGCGTGTACAACTTCAAATTCCTTCCGGGACCGCTGATAAAATCCTACAACAGCGGAACGGCATACCTGCTGATGTCTTATAGCGTTAAAAACGTTACGGATGTTAAACAGATATCGCCTAGGATTTTTGAGTACTCATTCAATGACAGCGTCTTCAATTTCGAGCATGTTGCAAGCGGCGAAGCTCTTCCCCAGAATACAACCTTGAATATAGTACTGCCAAATGGGGCATTGCTGACATCGATATACCCGCTGCCAGACGCACCCACAAAGGGCATATCTTCAGGCTACCCGAATGTTACGAAGTTTTCGTGGTTTGAGGGTGAGCCTCTTTCTAAGTTCACATTGACTTTCAAGATTACTGAGACCCTGCAGCAGGAGGTAACTGATTTCTTCACAGGCGTGTATTCCGCGCTGGGCATATTTTCATATGTGCTCATAGGGGTCGTCATACTCGCCTTCATAGTTTACGCTTATTTGAGAGCGTCTAGGTAGAGTGGTGGAGCCCTTTGCATGAATACGAGATAAAGCTATTGGCATACCTTAAGGAGCATGACAATGCTGCGCTAGAAGATATTCGCAACGATTTGAACCTTGGCAACGACCAGATAATATGGGCGATAGAGTCCTTGGCCGAAAAGAATGCGATACGTGTTGAAAGAACCAAGCAATTGGGATGCATTTTAAGCGATGAAGGCAAGGAATGCCTTAGGGAGTTCCCCGAGGAGCGATTTATAAAAGCCGTTGCAAAAAAGGGCAGGATTGACATAAAGGAATGCGGCGCTGACATCGGATTCATATGGGCCAAAAAGAACGGCTGGATATCGATAAATGATGGCTTTGTGGCGCTTTCGGAAAAAGGCAACCATATCTTATCTGACGGCCATTACAACTACAGGGAGCTGCTCAATGCGCTTGCAAACGCCAAGCCTGCAGATATTGACAGTATGCTGTCCAAGGCAGGGCAGGAAGCCGATGTGCTTTCGAAGAAACGTAAGCTGTTCGAGGTAAAATTGTATAGCGGAATAAAAAGCGTAGCCATAACGGATATAGGCATGAGGCTCGTCCACTCGGACTCGCGCACGGGCGGCATAAGCGCATTGACTAGAGATATAATAACTAATGGAGGATGGAAAGGAAAACATTTCATACCCTACAATGTTGATGCACAGGCAATCAAGGTCTATCCGGCAAGGCTGCATCCTGTGCATGAATTCATAAGCAATATAAGAAGTATATGGCTGCGCATGGGATTTATAGAGGGTACAGGTCCAATCATAGATTCGGCGTTCTGGGATTTTGATGTTCTTTTCTCGCCGCAGGATCATCCCACCAGAGAAATGCAGGATACGTTCTTCCTATCCAACCCTAAGGAGATAGATATAGATGATTTGGAATTGCTGTCCAAAGTGAAGCACATGCATAAGAAGGCATGGAGCCGCACATGGAGCGAGAAACTTGCAAAGCAGGCATTGCTCAGGACGCATACGACAGTAGTATCTGCACACTACATGCAGAAACTGGCAGGCAAGGAGAACATGGGATACCCTATGAAAATATTTTCCATAGGGAAGGTATTCAGGAACGAGAGCCTTGATTACAAGCACCTGGCAGAACTGTACCAATACGATGGCATAATAGTGGGTGATGGCATCGGGCTTTCACACTTGATATATACGCTGAAGGAGTTCTACGCACAGCTGGATATGGAGGTTAGGATAAAACCAGCCTATTTTCCCTTCGTTGAGCCTGGATTGGAGGTGCACTATTTCGACAAAAAGCTCAATGACTGGATTGAACTCTGCGGAGGCGGAGTCATAAGGGATGAAATAACCAAGGCGCTGGGCATAAAAAAGACCGTCCTCGCATGGGGAGGCGGATTAGACAGGCTAATGTTCAACAGGCTAGGGATAAAAACGCTTTCAGAGCTCTACAGGAATGAAATCGATTGGCTAAGGTCTAGAAAAAACATATGATGGATGATATCTTGGCAACAGTGAAATTCTACAATGATGATATAAAAAAGCATATTGGCTATGACAGGTTCAAGGAGCTTGTCATAGCATTAGGCATGGATATCGAAAGCAGCGACGATACTTCGATAACCATAGACATAACGCCAAACAGGCCAGACCTTTTGGATTTTGCAGGACTTATGCGCGCAATCGGGCTTATCGAAGGTGACAAAAAGCTACGGGAATACTCTTTGTCATCGAGTGCCCCAATCAAAAAACTCAACGTGACAAAGAAGGTTAATGGCGTCAGGCCTTTCATCGAGGCATTTGCAGTAATGGGCGCCGACCTAAGCGGCAACAAACTTCAATATCTGATAAACTTTGCGGAGAAGATAGGCGACACTTACGGAAGGAGAAGAAAAAAACTGGCGATAGGCTTGCATAATATGGATGCAATAAAGGGGAACCTTGAATATGACGCAACTGCCAGTGCTAGGTTCACACCTTTGGATTCTGAATTAGAGCATGATTTTGATGATATAATTAAAAGACATCCGAAGGGCATAGAGTATGCACATACATTGACAAAAAAAGGCAATATCGCAAAGGTGTATCCGTTCTTAAAAGATCAGGAGAAGATATTAGCCATGATACCAATAATAAATTCAGGCGCTACGAAGATTACTGAAAAGACCAAGAACCTATTTATAGATATAACAGGCACTGATGAAAAGGCCATACATGATGTTGCAGGCATATTTGCATGTTCCTTTATAGATTCAGGCGCGGATGTATTCAGCATAGACACGGAGTATGGCAAGAAAAAGGCTGCGCACTATGCCCTGCAATACAAGCGCATCACAATAAACCCTAATAGGGTTTCAGCGAGATTGGGGCATGAGATGGGCAAAAAGGATATATTGCAACTGCTTTCTAGAATGGGTTACGGATCAGCTTATGAAAAAGGAAAACTTGTAGCTATAGTGCCACCGTACAGGGTAGACGTTCTCAACTGGCAGGACATTGTAGAGGATATAGCCATAGCCGTAGGGTATGATGCAATAGAGCCTAAACCGATATACGGCACAGCGCATGGAATGCCTAGCCTATTCACGTCTCTCAAGGACAACCTATCGTATTTGATGGTCGGCATGGGCTTTTTTGAAAGCATAAACACGTATCTGACCAATGAAACAAACGATTTTGAAAACATGCAAAGGAAGCCAGACACCGATTCCATAGTACGCATAGAATATTCAAAAACGGAAGCCTATTCCATATTGAGGCAGAGATTGCTTCCATCGCTGATGCAGGATTTGGGCACGTCGGCTCATGAGAAAATGCCGCAAAAGCTCTTTGAAATCGGAAGCATATTTAGGGTAGAGCATGGAAATGCCATTGAAAGCACAGCTCTTGCGATGGTATCAGAGCATTCAAAAGCCAACTTTGCCGAAATAAAGGGATATGTAGAGGCACTTTTAGACCGAATGCAGATAGAATACTCGTTCTGCGATTCGGATGACCCGGCATTTATAGGAGGCAGGTGCCTCGGCATAATGGCGGGCAAAAGAAGGATAGGCGTTTTCGGAGAGATGCATCCGCAGGTACTAAACAACTTCAAGCTTGAAGAGCCGGTTGTTGCGGCAGAGGTTACGCTCCTTGAGAATATAGATTATTTGGAAGGGCTCGAGTGAGTGGTTTAAGCGGCGCCTGCGCCAATAATGCCGCATGCTTCCAACCCACTTGATAATCAGAATGACCCGTTTATGCCTTCTTCCCGAAAATGCCAGATAGGATGCTGACCTTTTTCTTTTTCATTTCAGGAACAGCTACGCCCATTGCATCAGCCAGTTCGGGATGGTCAATGAGATACTGCATCTGAAAATCTTTCTGCTTCTGCTCACTTTTTTCGGCATATTTGATCTTGCGCTTCTCCCATTCTGGTTTCAGCTTTCTCCATTCCTGCAATGTGTAGCCATATGGCGCATGCTCCCTTATTGATGCAGGATTGAATGTCTTTGAATAGTAGTTCGCATAATAGTCGTAATCGTGGTCGTCAATCGCAGCTCTATCTACGCTTACACCCTCTTTGCTTAGGAATGCTATAAGGTCTTCAAGGCTTATCTTCTCCCTCAGGTTATCCGCGCCGGCTGGATTATATATTACGCGTATCGTACCTTTTATGTAATGCACTCTTGCCTTTATGACTGGATCATTGAGCATGAGCCTGTACTGCAATCTCGCAGCATGCTCACTGTCTACCATATCGGATTTGCTTATATTTGAGAAAACTACCTCCTTGACCATCTTGTAAGGTATCCTTACCTTGTTGCCATTCTCTATTATGTACTGCTTCGTTATCTGCTCTTCGCTTATTCCGGAGTTCCTATTGAGGTCATCCTGATATGCGCTTTGCGAAGGCTGCTTGTTGCTCTTGTCCAATCAAAACACCTTATTTACTCCTTGAAGACCTCGTTTGCAAATGCAGATACCGGCTTCCCGCCGTTAACTGGCAATGCAAAGTAGTCTATCATTTTACCGTATGTCTTCTTATATGCTGGAGACGACTCTAGCTCCTTTATGTTCCTGATATACTTATCCTTAGAATAATTCCAGTCCTGATGGGACTCCTGCCATTCCTTTGATGGTATACTGTATTGCTTTTGTATCTTATCCCTGTACACTTCTGGGAATACGTTGAACGTGCAGAATGGAAGCACCTGCCCATCCGGCATGGCATAGTGTATGTCACACTTTTCGACTCTGTGTATATCATATGTGTATTCGTCTTGGAAGTGCATCATTCCGAGGAATATCGACTTCATCTGGAATTTGCCCATAGTGGCAAAATCATGCTTTGTCAGTACAGATACCATCATCTTGCTGAAATTGACCGACTTTGGCTGGTTCTTCGGGTCTATGAACCTCTTGAACTGCATCAGGGCCTTCAGGGCTATTGCCTTCCTTGCCAATCTGCCCTTACCCTCCATCTCGTTGACTGCAGTCTGCAGGTGATCTATCAGTCCAGCAGCGTCTACAAACCTGGTCACTGGGATTATCTTGTTGTCTGTGTCAAGGAACAGATATGTTCCTGCGCCGCAAGCGAAGTGTATAGACATGTCGTATTTGTACTCGCCAGTCAACGCCTCTATGAACCTGTTTATCCCGCCTATGTACGGCACGGAGAACCAGTCCTCTTTTGCTACGACCCCGTTTGTCTGCTGTTCTATGAGCTTGATTGCGCCTGGTATTGATATGCGCTGCTTCTCCCTCAGCCTTGAAGGCATCCTCCCCACCAACGAAACCGGCTGGAAGTTAACTGCGCGCACAATGTCCGAATTGTTCAATGCGAAATTTATCATTGCACCCAATTCGTGGTCATTTACAGTCCTTATTACTGTAGGCACCAGCACTATTCCGATGTTTGCCTTCCTTGCCACCTCAAGGGTCTTCGGCACTTCCCAGTGATTCTTTGGATTTGCGCGTTTGCTGACTCCATCATAGCTCATATATAGCGTGCTTACGCCTGCATATCTAAGCTTCATGGCCAATTCTGGATTGTTTGCCAGATTTATGCCAGTAGTATTCAATTGTATCTGGTCAAATCCTGCCTTCTTGGCAAGCTCTACTATCTCCACTATCTTCGGATGCATTGTAGGTTCGCCGCCTGTTATCTGAAGTGCATTTGCAGGTATAGGCTTTTGGCTCCTTAGGTTGAGGAATATCTTGTTGAGCTCCGCAAGGCTTGGTTCGTAGATGGATTCGCCTTCCTTGGCATAGAAGAAACAGTACCAGCAGCTTAGGTGGCACCTGTTAGTCACCACAACGTTTGCCAGGCCAGTGTGCGACTTGTGCCTCTCGCACATTCCGCAATCGAACGGGCAGTTGGCGCCCTTAGTTTCTGTTATATAGTTAGGGTTATCAAATCCCCTTCCGTAGTAATTGTACCTTCTCATTTTCATGTACATGTCGTAGTCTTCCCAATATTTCTCAACAGTCCATCCGTGCTCAGGGCAGTTCTTCCTTATCATGACGTTATCTCCATCTTTGTAGATAGTGCCGTCTATTATTAGCTTGCATTCCGGGCAAACGGTCTTTGTCTGCTCTATTACAGGCATTTTCTCTATTTCTTCGACTGTTCTATGGTATGGCGCAAGAAGCGGATCCATTGTAGCGCTATCAGATACATCAGTCTCTGGCCTTACGTTGTTTATATTTGAGATAAGGTTTTGGTCTACTTCTTCGTCTAATGTCTTGCTCACGTTTATTTGAACTTCAGCTTCACTAAGCTTTGCACTCATCAATCCTGTTTCATCCGGCATTGTTAACACCATGTTAATTGAGTATGATGTGAATTCAAAGGTTTTTAAAGTCTTTTGGTGCAAAACTTTACTTTCTTTCAAAAATTGCATGTCTATAGAGCCCATGTAGTCCTGCCAGCGGCAGTGCGCATGCACTTTTTACCTTTCAATATATATTTAGTGGCATTAATTTCCATTTAGGCGTACCTTCTGACCTGCCTAAATGCCCTTCTTATGGCACGTATATGATTACATATCCAAACAGAGAAACTTATTTAAAGGTTGCCATTCCAGTTTGGAATGTGATATTATGGATCCAGGAAAAAGCGGAGGAGATTAAGTATATTTTTAAATATTTCTTTTTATACTGCCCAATTGTTTGAAAGATTCGTAACTGTATGTTTTCTTCAAACCATGATATTGGTCTGAGTACTCGTTGTCGAAGAGCCTGTAGCCTAATGTTCCTATTATCGTTTCGGTAATTATCATATCCTCAAGCTCCATGCCTTTTATGCTTTCATTGAAATCCTTTTTTATCATTTCCAAATCGTTCTCCTTCAATAATGGACTTATAAATATCGCGCCATCAGGAGAATCGGTATCGCCCTCTAACGAATACTTGTTTGTTATGTTGCCCTCTATCTCCTTTATTATGTGCTCCAGAAGGCCCTTCCTCGTCTGCATGAATGCGTTGCTATCGGTTAATGTTGCTATTATCACAGCGTTGTATTTCAGGGGAATGTTCTGCATTATTATTGTAGGCCTTTTGATTACCTTTGTATCAAGGAGCTTCATATATGCGTATCTGGAGGACTGCTGCTTCAATTCGTTCCTTTTGTTTATTTCATTTAGGTTTCGTATGCCCATATTCAGGTCTTTCATTACTGCATATTCGCTCTCTGTTATCTGCCATGACGTTTTCCTTACGAATTCCTTTTCCCTGTGCCATACCCTTTCTTTAAGCAGTTCGAAGAACTCGTTCCTTAATGGCATGAATCCATAATACTCTTTTAGTGAAGTAACCTGCCAATATGAAGGAAACATCTTCAGGTCCGTGTTGACCCTTAGATCATATATCAGGTTTGCAACTTTTGCGTTGTCTTCTGCAAGAAAGTATATTATCAGGTCATATTGCCCTTTTACGAATGCGGCGAACTGAACTCTAGCCCTGTTTTTCAGAGCATCAGATACTATCTCCTTTGTAGGAATGCCAGTGTTGAACTTCACGAATGTTATATATGCGTTGAACCCTAATTTTTCTGTATCTATCTCAGCAGTATACTTTATGAAATACTTCTCTTCAAGGTGCCTAATCCTGTAGTGCACGGACGATGCTTTCATGCCTACTTTAATGCCCATCGTCGCAGTAGATTCCATTGAGTTCATTGTAAGGGCGGTCAATAGGGTACGGTCTATTTGATCTATTTTTTGCATGTAAAGCTCTTCTATATCATCCTTGAGTGTCTCAGGCATTACAACTTTTCCCCCTAACGCCTCTATTATCTCTCTCGCATTCTTTATGTCGTCTAAATCAGATGCCCTTTTCTTTATGAACGCGCCGCCTTCGTTTATCCTGCCTAAATAATTGGATATCGACCTTATTTTCTTTGTTTTTCTATCGCTCGTTGTGGTTTGCGAATATATGTAGTATTTTCCATTTATGTGCTTCAACGCTATGAAGAATGGGTACTCGCCTTTGAGCCTTGCATATGTCTCTGCGACCTTTGAAGGAATTTCTTCCATATTATATAACATATAAATCGATATATTTAATCCTTTTGTTTATAATTAAAAATTGATATAACACATAAAAAAACATTGTTTTCTTATAAAAGTTAATATCATTGCCATATATTGAGTACCATACAGCCATTTTATTAGAATAGATAACACAGCCTATTAATATGTCCAACGCCCTAATATTATATGTTGGTGTTTGGAATGGCGGCAAAAAGAATTTGTGCTCAAAACACTTCTTATTTGCGTTTCCCATCCCACCCACGCCCCCAAACACCAATAATGCTTTTTTTGAATAACCTGTTTAAGCTTAATCTGAACCTGAATTTTATATTAACAATATAATGGGGAATAGATATGAATAATATGGGATTTGAAAACTATGTAAAGAGTGAAAGGGTCGCCCGGATGCACGGGCATTCGCACAAATTTTACCTTTTTAAGCCAAAGCAAAACCAGAATACCGAGCAGCTCGCAAGGAAGATAATAGACCTTGATAAGGTAAAGGAGGTATATGTAACCGGAGGAGATTGCGGCTTCATGGTCAAGGCTAAATTTTACGACCACGATGCGCCTGACGATCTGGAGAAATATCTTGCCAAGAACATAGACCCGAAATATGGTGCAGTAGTAAGCTATTACAGGTTGAAGAAGATTGCAATAAAAAACGATAAATAGGTGTTATTATGAATCCAATATCAAAAATGATACTGAACCATAAAAGGGCAAAAAGAGCTCAGAAACTCGCAAACGATCCTAATAATGACAGGAGATTCATTGTCATAAAGGACAGCCCGTATTCGTGGCACATGGAATGGTTCGACGAATACGAGACCAGAATGAAAGATGCGGAATTAGATAATTAGGCTATTCCTTGCTTTTTACCCCAATCCGACTTATTTGCAGGGGGAGAGATTTGAACTCTCGCTTATCTAACAGAGGCTATTTGGATGCTTCTTTCAGTTTCTCAATAACTTCATCCCAGTTGGGTCTTTTTTGTGCGGGTATGTATGCGTTTGCAGTCTTTGGCACGTTTGTATTTAAAAGCGCCTCCACGAACTTTGTCTTATTTTTTACCCTAAATTCATTTTGATATAGCTCGCGCATCCAATATAAGTCATATATATCTTTCCACTCTTTCCTTTCCTCAAATGCGGATTCCTTCTGACGGTTAAGTTCCCTAAAATCGTACATTGGCATTATTTTAGAGACGGGTATAAAGTCTGATGCGACTCTCCTCTTTTCTATTTTGTTCTTTATTCCGAATGAAATGTCAAGTCTTACCACATCCCTAATATTATCAAACTGGTATGCCAGCATAAAACCTATCGAATGTTTTGTGAAAAATTCCTTCTTTATTTCCCATCCAAACTGTTTGATATGCATTTTGACATCGCCACTATCTAAGTCAGTATCATAATCTAGATCTTCGGAAAACCTCTGGTGGCCACCCAGGTAGCCTTTGTTTATGGCCGTGCCTCCTTTTAACACAAATCTTTCCATTCTAGCAAATTCCATAAGCTCGAAGAGGAAGGCTTCTTTGACTACGAAATTCAGGCTTAGTCCGGCCCTTGCTGCATAATCCCGCAGCTCATCAATTTTAAAAGCTATTGTTGCCACCATGACATAATCACCTCCTTGCCTACGTTATCTATAATTTTCCATTCGGCTACGTATGTACCGCTCCGTCTGCCACTAAGATACGCAGTTGTCCTTATCTTTTTCCTGCAAAACCTGAGTACTTTTGCCTTTTCCTCATCAAGTTTTGGAAGAAGGGATAATAGATAACCGAGCCTTTGAAAGAGTGCGGAACTTCCACTATCGCATAATTGAATCAGTTTGGCGGAATCAATGTCTGCATAATATAGTACCTTTGCAAGCATGGTAAAACTTGTTAATGGCAAGTGCATTAGAGAATCGCTGACTGCTTTTTCTACCGATGCAAGCGGGTAATCCCCCTTCTCGACACCGAAATAATTGCATGCCTTGAAGTAAACGAATTCTAGGTTCCCCATCTGCACATTTTTTCTAACTTTAGATGCAACAAAAACCGTGAATGGGAATTCCTCTATCAGATTATGTAGATAGAAAGCAGTGGATAGGGAGATATAGCCCTGGTAGAGCTGGCATGCTGCCCAAAACATGTCTGCATTTTTTGAGACATATGTTCCTTTAATGGGATTGTAGATTTCGCCTGCTTTGACTAGCCTGCTGAGCGTGACCCGTAATGAGCTCTCAGAGGTTAACGAGAGACTGGCTAGAAGTGGGAAGTTGGTCATCTTTGCCGAATCGACATACCCCTTTATCCTTGTTGTTAATTTCATAGTATATTAACTAAATGTTAATATATAAATACTTTTGCAAAAAGAGCAATTTGAGATGCAGGGAGAGAGATTTGAACTCTCGAACCCTCTACGGGAACGGGCCCTAAACCCGTCGCATTTGGCCAGGCTTTGCTATCCCTGCATTAACTTTTATAGATTAATTGAGAAAATAGAAATACCTTCCGTTGCATTTCGAATTCTTGATGGAAGGGAAGATATTTAGTTTTTAAGAAAAATTGTATTTTATGGCAGCAGGCAGCAGGGCAGAGCGCAAAGCAAAGCCAGTGGCACGACGCATGGACAATACATTTACTTACATAGCCATGGGATCCCTGATTTTTGCAATCGTCGTGATTGCAGCATATGCTTTTGAAGCTTCATACAGCTATAGTGCGCTTAAAACTGCACTCGGCGCACCCACCATTATCGCACCCCCCATAGAATTCTATGTAAATTCAAGCCCTGCTAATCTTTCAGGCATATCATATGTGCCATTGAACCAGACCTTCTGCCCTGAGAACCTTTCAATACAAAAGGCTGGCGAAAGGGATTTCACATTCAATTATTATACCACTGCAAAACCAGGAGAGATTTTCAATTATAGCCTAACCTTCAACAGCAGCAGTTCATTGCCTTCTGTATTGAGCATATATGTATTTAAGCCATTCAGGCTTTTGGGTTATAGGATGCGCACCATGGGGCACAGTAATTGCGGAGGCTACCCGAATGCTACGGACAATCTTACTATGACTATACAGGCTCCGAATTCCACATTCGTCGGAAAGTATTTCAGCATCATATATTCGAAAGGCAGGGTATAGCATACATGGCAGGGCACAAGATGGCTGTCGCTTAACTGTTTTGCGCCAACACAAATGCTTTTTAGCTTTAATCTTTCAAAAGATACCGTTGATGCTTAATGTTGACTACCAGATATGTAAGGGAGCATATTGATGATATCAAAAATTCGCTTAAAAGGAGGAATAGCGATTATCCCATAGACGAGCTCATCAAGCTTGATGAGGAATGGCGGCATAAGACCACGAAGCTTCAAGAGCTGCAGGCGCAGAGAAATAAGGCCAGCCTGGACATATCCAAAATAAAGAAGGAGGGAAAGGATATAGGGGGCAGCATAGCGGCGCTTGCCGAGCTCAAAAGCAGCATAGATGCAATTGAATCCTCAATGCCAGGCTTGGATGAGAGGATAAACGACCTTCTTTGGAACCTTCCGAACATACTGCACGAATCCGTACCAAGCGGAAGCAGTGCAGCAGACAATATAGAAATTAAAAAGTGGGGCGAGATAAAAAAGAGAGAAGGAAAGAACCATGAGGAGATATTGACAGCATTGGGCCTGCTTGACATGGATAGCGCTTCAAAGGTTGCAGGATCTCGATTCTATTTCCTTAAGGGGGACCTTGCGCTTCTGGAACAATCACTCATACGGTTTGTTATAGACGAGCTGGTCAAGAAGGGGTTTACCCTGATATCCCCGCCTTTCATGATAAAGAAGAAATATTTCAGGGGCGCTGCGCCTCTGGGCGTCTTCGAGGATGCGCTATACCGCACTACCGAAGCGAATGAGACAAAGGCAAAAGAGGGCTACGAAAAGATGGAAGAGGACCTTTTTTTGATAGGAACGGCCGAACACGCAATGGCAGCCATGCATGCAGATGCAACGTTCTCGGTAAAGGATCTCCCCATACGGTATGTAGGCATAAGCCCGTGCTTCAGGAGGGAAGCAGGATCGCATGGCAAAGACACCAAGGGCATATTCAGAGTGCACCAGTTCTACAAGGTCGAGCAGTTTATATTTTCAAGGCAGGAGGATTCATGGAAGTATCTTGAAGAGCTAAGAGAGAACGGCGAGGATATCATAAAAAAGCTTGAGATACCGTATCATGTAGTAATATTGTGCACTGGAGACATAGGCGCGCAGGTGGCAAAGACCTATGACGTAGAGGTATATATGCCAGGGCAGAAGGATTACAGGGAACTGCAATCGCATTCTAATTGCACAGATTGGCAGAGTTTAAGGCTGGATATAAAATATGACGAGGGAAACGAAAGGAAATATGTCCATACGCTCAACGGCACTGGATTGCCGATAGAAAGGGCCATAACTGCCATAGTTGAAAACTATTCTAATGATGATGGAAGCATAACGGTGCCAAAGGTGCTGGTGCCTTATATGGGTAAGAATCGCATTGAAAAACTGAAGGCATAGCAGGCGCATGCAAAAGGATTTATAGAGTGCAATCCAATTATTGCATGCGGGTTTCGTATTTTTTGCATTTCCCGCTTGCATGCCGATATAATATTTATTTAAATGATTAAAATGAAAAAAGAGTATGATATTAAAAGGGAGATAAAGAGGCTAGGGTCCGTAAGGGGCTCTGGAACAGAGCTCATAAGCATTTACATGCCACCTGGGTACTCGATAGCAGACGAGATAGGCAAGCTTAGGGATGAGCATGGGCAGGCATCCAACATAAAGTCAAAGACCACGAAGCTCAACGTACAGGGAGCCATTGAGAAGATTATACAGTACATAAAGCTTTATAAGACGCCTCCGAAGAACGGGTTGGCAGTATTCTGCGGCAACATATCCAATGAGCAGTCGAAACCAAACATACAGCTCTTTTCGATGGAGCCTCCGCAGCCCATAAAGGCAAACATATACCGATGCGACTCTACGTTCCTTCTAGAGCCCATAGAATCGATGCTCGAAGCCAAGGACATGTACGGGCTTCTCGTCATGGACGGAAGGGACGCAACGATAGCGCTGCTCAAGGGCACTCAGGTTATAGTTGACAAAAAGATAAAGTCTTTCGCCCATTCTAAGGTAAACAAAGGAGGGCAGTCAGCCGCAAGGTACTCGCGTGCAATAGAAGAGAGCATAGATGATTACTACAAAAATGTCGCAGGTGCCATAAACGACATGTTCGCAAAGTATGCATTCAAGCTCAAGGGACTGGTAGTCGGCGGCCCAGGGCCCGCAAAAGAGAATTTCATTAAGTCGAAGAACCTCAACTATCAGATAAAGACTCTTGGGATATTCGACACAGGATATACCGACGAAAATATGGGCGTGAATGAACTTCTTGAAAAGGCTAAGGAGGTGCTCGTAGAGCAGCAGGCGATACAGGAGAGGAAGACGATGGAGCGCTTCCTCAACGAGCTCGCACACGGAAACCTTGCGCTTTCGGGATATGAAAAGGTAAAGAAAGCCCTTATGTCTAATAATGTGGTAAAGTTGATAATAAGCGAGGATGCAGAGCTATACAACGTATCCTACAAATGCAGCTCATGCAACGCCGAATTTACCAGGCTCGAACATGGCAACGAAAGGTCAACTAAGCACGAATGCGGCGGAACCTTATCGATAACCAGTGAGACCGATGCAATAGAGGAATTAATAGAGATAGCAGACAAGAATGGGGTCGACGTCTCTTTCATAGCGTCTGACAGCCAATACGGAAAAGAGCTCCTATTGGGATTTGGAGGCATTGCTGCGATGCTCAAGTACAAACCATAAAGAAAATTTCTGGCATGCACAGTAATTAATCCTTTGAGCCTAATAATCGCTGACTATTAGCGATCCGCCCTTTTGACAACAATGGCGCAGCCATACTAATATCAAGAAAACTTAAAAGAGCAAAATTTGATCTTTATTGTATTTTGTTATATTATTTAAGAACGGGTTTACAGAAAAGACTGTACTATCTTAATATATATGCGATGTCACCTGAATCTAAAAACTGCTCCAATTCTGCATTATTCATCTCTCTTATACTCGATAACCTTCCCACAACCAAGCTCTTAATATCTTTTTGTATTTCTATGCTGTGAATACTTATCTTAATGACCCTATTTTTATGCTGCCTTAGATTTTGCTTTTCAAGATTAAATATTACTTTTGCTAAGATGTTATTATTATCGCTTTTGTTATATACGTCTATATGATTATTAGAAATCTTTGTATTGAACGCCATGTTGCTATCTCTACAAATGCTGTCAGACACATTTTGTATTATTTTATAAATAAGATTATTTACAGGTTTATTACTAATAAGGGGTAG
>JAJYUR010000018.1 GCA_021792395.1 Microcaldota archaeon | reverse complement strand
CTTTCCAATGTATGCTCTATTAAATTTTCTGGATTTACAATTTTTATAGTGTCTTTTACAGGAACGGCAGCTATTGCAGCGCCAGTTTTTTTGGTTTCTTCCATTCCTCTTAAAATAATCTCTTCATTGATAAAAGGCCTCGCGCCGTCATGTATAATAACATATTTCCAATCATCTGCCTTTTTTAATCCATTGTATACCGAATCCTGCCTGCGCTCTCCCCCGATGCAAACTGCGCTTATTTTTTTGTAATTTCTTTCTTTGAGAAACGCTCTCGCTTTTTTCATATTATCCTTATTAAAAACCAGAACAATTTCGGATACAAACGGAAACTTTTCAAAAACATCAAGCGACCAAGCAATTACAGGTTTTCCCGCCAGTTCAAAAAATATTTTGTCCTTCCCAAATCGGGTTCCGGCCCCTGCAGCCAATAAAACGACACCGGTTTTCTCTTTGCCTCCATTTTTATTTTCATTGTTTATTTGTTTTAGCATACTTGTTTTTAACACTAAGAAATCTAATAATCTTTCGGCAAAGTGCGTCAATTTATAAATTGAAAATCAATTTTAGGTACCTTTTTATAATTTACTTATATATATAAACAATATGATACAAAAAGGACAATCCGCTTTTGATTTTCTTATAACGTATTCCTTCGCAATTTTTATCATTGCAATCATAATCGGCTTATTATTCTTTTTTGTCCTTCTTCCTCAAACAATTCCTCCAAATGAATGCTCTTTTCCCAATTCTATAAATTGCATTGACATGATTTTCATGGTCAATACGACCTCACATATTTCTATAATGGCAATATTGGCAAATAACAAAAATGATTATCCTATATTTGGACCTAATTTGACAATCTCAATTAACGGAGTTAATACTACCGGTTTGTGCGGACCGCAATTTGTACCGCCTGGAGGTAAAATTTTTTGTGTAGTCAATTCAACAAAATATGGTGCGTCAATAAACCAGTTCGAAGCAGGAAATTTATATATGTCGTCAAACGAATGTGAAACTGTTTCAAATCCGTATAACGCAACCCAATGCAAAGAAAATGGCATTGCAACAATAAGCTTTGGACATTTTCTTATACGGGCAGGTTTATATATACGGTCAAAATTAAGTTTACCAAATTTAACAGGAGGAATAAATTATTCTTTAATCGAAATCCCAGATCCTGTAAATGGGGGTAGAGTAGAACCAGGAAGCGGAAATTACCCTATACTCTCCTCAATCACAATTTCAGCAATTCCATCTTCTGGTTGGTACTTCAAGAATTGGACAGGAGTTGGTGCTGGAAATTATACGGGAACGTCATCTTTAGCAACAATAACAATGATCGGAAATATCTCCGAAACAGCATATTTTTCTCTTACCTCATCTTCGACTTCATCCACCTCAACTACATCAACATCTCCCACAACCTCCACTTCAACGACTTCGACTACATCCACTTCCACAACCTCCACTTCAACGACTTCAACTACATCCACTTCCACAACCTCCACCTCAACTACATCCACTTCTACAACCTCCTCCTCAACGACTTCGACTACATCCACTTCCACGACTTCAATTCCGCCAGTATCCTTTTCTGGAGGTGGTGGACTTGCATGTCTCTATGCTAATACTAGCTTGTTATATGCTACATACGGCGGCAGTACCAGCGGCTCGGTTGCTATAATTGATACTAATACAGGATCGCAAGTAGGGATTATTTCAGGATTTGATAATCCATATGGTGTGAGCGGTGTGAGTATAGCTCCAAATTGGACTACTTATATTTATGTCGCAAATTACAACAATAATACGGTAAGTATAATCAATACCTCTTCAGGCAAAATCAACGGCACTATCAACGGATTTGATTTACCAACCGGTGTCGCCATCGCCCCCAACGGCAAGTATGCTTACGTTACAGATGCAGTGACTGTCGGATCTCTTAGTAATTCGGTCAGCATCGTCAACACCGCCACAAAAACCATCACAGGCACAGTCACCGGATTCGATGATCCTTACGGTGTCGCCATCGCCCCCAACGGCGCCTACGCGTATGTCACAAACTACTTAAACAATACGGTCAGCATCGTCGATACTTCCACCAGCACCATCACAGGTACAATCACCGGATTTGACGGCCCTGAGGGGGTCGCCTTCGCCCCCAACGGCGCCTACGCCTACGTCACAAATTGGTGGAACAGCACAATAAGCATCGTCGACACCTCCACTGGCGCCATCACAGGCACTATCCAAGAATTTTCTTTTGCCGAACCAACTGGAGTCGCCATCGCCCCCAACGGCGCCTACGCCTACGTTGCAAACTATAACCGTGGCAATGGTGTGATCAGTATTGTAAATACCTCGACATCTTCGATTGTAGGAAATGTCTCAGGAACCTTCGCAGATCTTGAAGATGTTTCCTTCGGTCCCCCGTGTGATCAACCATATTATGAGATTGGTTGGCTTGCTAAAAGTGGTGTAAACGTAACTGTATTAGGTAATGACTTAAATTTAAGTAAGGGTAGTGGTAATGATGGAACATTAGGCAGTGGCAATAATCTACTACTTTTACCATATAATTTACGCGGATTGCCGTATGAGTTTGTATGTGTCGGGGCCGATGGGATATCTGGACCAACATATGGAACAGTTAGTTGTCCATTTAATAAATCACAATCTGCATTTATTTATGGTTTGCCGGGCCCTACCAACGTTTCTATAAATACACAAACAGCAACAATAACATCAAAATATACCGAACCTGTGGGCAATCAATCAATTCTTCTATCTTTTAATATGTATAATAGTTCGGGTTTATTAACCGTAGCATCTATTAAACAAGTATATACATATTTTTATAAAATATGGTGGTGTGAAGATGTTAATGTTAATAGTTCAGGCGCCGGATGTTATTGGAGCCTGCAAAATTTTACTGATTATACAATATATCCTACCGCCACACTAGGCGAAGTTCCTGCTTTTGCTGTAAATTCCTCAGGCGATATAAAGTGCGGTGCCATCAATTACTGGAACAATACGCCGGAGTTTGGATATATTATATGTGGTAATTGGCAAAGTGCTAAGCAAATTAGCCCCATATCTGCTTCAGCAATCCCAACTTATACTAACACATCTTATATGATTTTTCCTTTATATACATGGTATTATGGGATCTGGCAGCCACAAGGTGCCCAGCCAGGTTCCATATGGGGTATACAATATGGGGTCTACAATCATGCGGGGGTATTGGTTGATAATACTGGATCCAGAGCTTGTGTTCCTGCTAATGGGTGGGGGGCAATTTCATATCATATAAAGAATTATTCTAGTTTTTACTGTCCACAGTATGCAACATATGCTGTTAATTTAACTAATGCCTCTTCTAATATTGTAACTAAATACTGGTATTCAGTACCATATTATAGTGGCGTTTTCGTTGGTTGGAATTCAGAATATTTTCCTGCTACCCTAAATTACTATTACAATGGTTTACCACATGTTATTCTAAATAATGAAACATATAGTGTAGGTCTTACAAATGGTAAAACATGGACACATTGGCCAATAAGTATATTGAATATTACTGCTAGGGTAGGAGGAGGGTTTGATTATATAAAGTCTGTGACGGATACTGCAAAGATTACAGTAATTCAGTTTGACCCCAATTAACAACTTGGACGGCGGGTGGCAACGACCACTCCTTTTATAAGAATGGTACATCAATCATAAATGATGGAAATTCCCCGAAAGTTTAGTCATATCTTTCTGAACTTGGGTTCAGAATAGTTTATACTGTAACTCTGCAAATTTAAGTAAGAGGTTTTTGTAAAATTTTTCATACACATTTTTTAACTTTCGGATATGTATCTTGCATTTTCAAAGTTGTTACGGCTTTTCAATTTGTCATTTGCGCACTGCGAATGCCGTAAATTCTTCCCTGTTGTATGGCAATTTTTTGATGCTTATACCGTAATATTTCTTTGGAAGCTCCTAATTTATTGTTTTTATATAACCGCTTATGTTTCTTGTGGTTAGCTTAATTGTCATTATCAAAAATGCGCCATGATTCAACAGCTCTGACAGCGAGTTTGCTATATAACTACACTCCTTTGCAGGGATGTTTGCGTCTATGGTCAAAATATCGAATTTTCCAAGTTTCTGAAGCAGTTCGATTTTTTTATCCGGCTGTAAATTTGCTTTTATGTGTATTATGTCGTATTTCTTGAAATTCGCGATAGCGTCGTTTATATCTGAGACATTTACCAAATTTAATTCTGATACTCCTTTTGTTATCTTTTTAAGATTTTCCGTTTCCCATATTCAGTAATTATCAGTATACAAAACTACAGCCCTGCGGCATGCTTGAATGGATTTCCACAAAAGAAGGAGGAAGTATTCCGTTTCATCAGGCTTTAGTAATGGAATGCTCGCAGATCGCGTGAGCTTTCTGCTTACACACCCATCCTATCAAAGTCGTATGTTCCGACCGCCCTAATATCTCGTTTCGGGTATGGCTTCGTCCTTAGATGCTTTCAGGACTTATCCTTATGGCGCGTGGCTTCCCGGCGATGCATTCACAACCGGTACACTAGTGGCGCCGATCCCTCGTTCCTCTCGTATTAAAGGAATCTTACCCTCTGATATTTACACTCCCAGTAGATACTACCGTACTGTCTCGCGACGTACTGAACCCAGCTCATGTGCGATTTTAATGGTGGAACACACCAACCCTTGGCAGCTTGTGCACTACCAGGATATCGCAAGCCGACATCGATGTATCAACGCGCCAGGTCGATATGAACTCTCACCGGCGACGAATCGGTTACCTCCAGAGTAACTTGTTTAACAGGTTGAAGCCCCACTAAAAGAGCTATCAACGTTCATTAAGCCCGTGTTTCCACTCTGCATCCTTCGCTTTTCAGGATACAGTCAGCCCTGCATTTGCCTTTGTGCTTTACGATAGTTTTCCAAGCTATCTAAGCAGAGCATTGGTTACTTTCGTTTCTTTATCGAAAGCAACCGCCCAGTCTAACTACCCACCAGCCGCTGTCCTCTTTCAAGTCAGCCGTAGGTCAAATCAAGAGTGGTGTTACATTGTTGCTCCGCCAGCGCCGCAGCACTGGCATCGACGCTCCCACTTACGCTATGCATAACTTGACATACAACAACGACAGGATGTAGTCAAGCTTCATGGAGACTTCGTTTCCCACTGAGAGACCGCGGTATATTCACCGCGTAATGAGTTCACCGGACCCAATGTTGGGACAGTAGAACGATCGTTACGCCATTCATGCAAGTCATCTATTAAATGACGAGGTATTACGCTACCTTAAGAGAGTCAGTGTTACTCCCGCTCTTTGCCAGCGCTTATCCCCCTTGAAAAGGGTTTTCGCGTATTGGCGGTGAGCAGGCGTCACCCACTATACTAGGCGTTTCCGCTTTGCAGTGAGTTGTGTTTTAGATAAACAGTCGTCGTTCCCTTGTTAATGCTATCTGCTTATACTATATGCAGACACGGTTTCTTGAAAACTTACACCGCTATTTTGCCGAGTTCCCTAACATTGGTTAGCTCCGTCACACCTTAGCCTTTTCAGCTAGCAACACTTGTACTAGTTCTAGGTACGGTATAGCATGATCGTTGCAGATTCCTTTTTCACTGTCTCAGGAAATCAACCCATTAGTTCATTTAGCTGCTTCTCCTCATAACGAGACTCCGCAGCCGTTTGCACTTTCTTTCGGGCCTATCCCCAAGAGTCTGAAATCTGCCTTGTGTCGCCACGCCTACATGCTATGGGCAGGAATATTAACCTGCTTCCCTTTTGCGGTATGGTGATTGGCCTACCGCTTAGGATCGCCTAACTCTCCGCTGACGAGCGTTGCGAAGAAAACCGTGTGCTTTCGGTGTATGGGATTCTCACCCATATTTGATGTTACTAACACCAGGATATTCTCTGCTATACGGTCCATATGTCCTTTCGAACATACTTCGTGCCGTACGGCATGCCTTCTTACCAGTGCATTTTTATTGCACTCTGGGGTATCGGTACCTAGTTTAGCCCCGTATATTTTCGGACAGAAGTGCCTCAATTGGTACGCTATGACGCGTTTTTTGAAGGATGGCTGCTTCTGAGCCTACCTCCCAACTGTCTATGACTCTTCAATCCTTTGATACACTCAACTAGGATTTAGGGACCTTAACCTCAGTTACCGGCTTTTCGGTCTCGCGATGCTAGCTTACCCAACATCGCCGACTCCTGAGCTACGCAGCATATGCATTCGGAGTTTGAGAAACGAGGGATGCCTTTCGACACCTTACCCATTAATCGGTAGCTCTACCGCATATGCAAGCTGACTCAGGGCTATCCTAAAGATAATTCAGAAGGGACCCGCCATTACCACGTTCGATAGGTATATCGCCGCTACCCGTAACTCACCCAACAGGGCATGCCATGACAGGATGCAGTCCTCCACCAGGCGTTAGCCTAGCTTCAACTTGGTCACGCGTAGTTCACAGTGGCTTCGGGTCGAATGGAAGTGACTCAACGCATTTTCATACGTCGTGCCTCGGAACCTGCGCACTCTCGCTTTCGCTACGCATTTCTGCTCGCCACTTCCATGCACTCCCTGGCTCTTGCTTCAAGAAGAATGATAAGACACTGGTAGGACGCATCGCTGTGCGCTCTCGCGCCTTTGCTTTTGCGTCTTTCAACCCTTCTATGCCTTACCTTAATGTCACCATCTAGTTTCAGATCTTTTCAATCTTACGCATGTAAGTTCTTTTCAGCTTTCGCTCGCGCTACTTGTTCGCTATCGGTCTGCAGCCAATATTTAGGGTTGGGGTTTAGTACCCCATATTCACTCTGTATACTCGGACAGAGTTACTCATTGCGGCTATCTCCATTGCACTACGCCTACGAGGCTGTCACTCTCTATGACGATGCTTTCCAGCATCTTCGGCTCGCGTTTTGGATGAAACGCCGCACCACATCTCCACGCCTTTTGCAAGGCAGGATTCGGTTCGCCCTCTGTAGTTTTCGTTCGCATTACTCACTACATCGCATTCGCTTTCTTTTCCTGCAGGTACTAAGATATTTCAGTTCCCTGCGTATGCTTGCATTTGCATGCAAAATTCGGCAATCCCGGGTTCAAAGCCTGACATGCGGCTACCCCGGGCTTATCGCAGCTTGCCACGGCCTTCATTGCTGCTGCAGCCAAGCCATCCCCTAGATGGTTTAAATTGAAACGGAATACTTCCCCTCAAATCAATCGCAAAACAAACGATCTCACTTTGTGATTATGGCCAATAGGCAATAGTATAGCTCAAAGGATTAAATTAAGAAGAGCTAATGGCCTAAAGCGCTTATCCAGCCATAACAGCACCAGCTATTAATTTGCAGTAAAAGATTTAAATATGCTTCGCTTCATTCCAATTCTTTCGGTAAACAATTCTAAAAAAAGAAAAATCAAAAGAAAAATCCGAATCAGCGCGCGTTTATGTTACGCAAAATCTGTCTAAGCAAACATGGCGGAATTCATCCTCAAATATCCGTTTATGGACGAAGCCCATGCATCCCATTGAGAAAGCACATTGTATAAATGTCCGGAGCATACACAAATATACTGTGCAGAAAACAAAGAATTTAAATTTTTTGTTTGCTGTTTATATTTGTATAATGGTGATTTTTTTGTATATATCAGACAACACAGTCAGAAAATTATTGAAGGATGCAGGCGCCGGCAGAACCAGCAAGGAGGCAAGAAACGAATTAAAAAGATATCTGGACAAAAAGGCTTTTGAGATTGCGCAGAAGGCGGTAAAGCTGTCGCATCACGCAAAAAGAAAGACAGTGGACATTTCGGACATAAAACTTGCGATAAGCTGAAGCAGTCAAATTGCCGCGCCCAAAATCTTGAGCAAAACTATCGTTCCCACTGCCGGAAGCCCGAATATCGCAACAGGAATAAGCACCGCAATAGAAACTGCGATTCCCAATTGGAAGAAGTAGTCGAGCAGTATCAACAGGATAAGCCCGAGCACGCTGTTTATTATAATCCCGAAAATGAACTTGAATATTGATTTTCCGAGTTTAAGGATTATGAACAGGACCAATGCTATGGCCGCTATTACAATAACTTCGCCCAATATCCCTCCAAATGAAAATGCCATACTTATTAATAAAAAAGAAGTTTTAATAATCATTATGTTAATATTCGAAAGAATTTCTCTAATATTGTCAGGTTATCTAATCCTTTGGTAATATTTTGAAACGTTATTGTGGCAGCAGCACGTAACAAATATTGCTGTCGAGCGTTAGCATGTTGTGTTTGTATCAAAATATAATTTTAAAAATATTCAAGAATAAAAATGTAGATCATACCAACAAAGAAGCAAAATAAAATACGCAAGATTTTAGACATTATGCAGGATTCCAGATGTTGCAGTGCTAAAAAATTCAGGCTAAACATTACATTAACTTACAGTTCCAAAAGACACACTTGGCATAACTCCGTTTGGGGGATAGGCTCTGGCTCGTTCCCAGTTGATATATAAATTGTAAGGGAAACTGCCGCTATCCGTGCTGCCAAGGTTTGATAAGTACAATTCAGTTCCACTTGTGATTGGCTGTGTTGTTACTGTTCCGCTGTACCCGCCTGTCGCAGAGTAGAGTTGTGGAGCTATGTAGCCAGTCCAAGAAGTAGAAGACGTGCCTGTAAAAGTCACAGCACCATATATCCACGAAGTTACAGAAGAACCTTGTTGATTTATGTCGGCAGTAACAGAACCTGAACTTTCATACTCTTGTGAGAAATATGAACTATAAACGCCCATAGTAACTCCTATGCCATTGGCTGACGCTATTGCTGTGTTTGTCAATACGCCTGCAATACCCTGAGCTGTTGCCGTGTTTCCATGTAGTTGAGCAGAACTTTCTATTATGCTTGGCTGCAATGGATACCCGTTATCATAAACAAACGGAATCCATCCACCAGGAGATGTTGTAGTATATCCAGTTATATAAATTACATTACCTGTGTTGCCGTTAGGCATAGTAACTCCAGTAACTTGTGCTAAAGTATAACCGCTTGTGACAGTAAAATCACTTGCTGAAGCATCTCCATTAAAGTAGGACAGGAACACGCTTGCTCCGTCATCATATTCTGCGTAGGTTGGGCTTAACTGCGGTGTCTCCCCTATCCCTGTTGTACCTTTGTTTGATAATAGATTTATTGTATTTGCAACAAACTCAAGATAAATAACTGTATATGAATCTGCAGGTATTCCATTAGGAAGCTTCACCCATGTTACTATATTTCCTGAATTGTTGCTCTCAATCCATGCGGGGAGTACTGTTCCTGATGGAGAGATATACTCAAAGTTTGCGAAGTTGCCGTTGTAGGTAAGGTATTTATCTATTGTAGAGTTTTCAGTAATATTTACCATTTGTTGAAATGGAGAGGGTGTAGCTGTACTTTGCGAGTTTGTAAGAGTGATTGGAACGTAGTATGTAGCACCTGAAGGAGGTAATGAAACAGTCACAACAGAATTTGACGATTGTGCAGTTTTAGATTCCGAATCAGTAACTTTTACATAATAATCAAATGTTCCTGCAGTAGAACCTGATGTAGCGGCGTATGTCGATGAAGTCGCACCGACAATAGGAATTCCTGTCCCTGAAGTTGTATTATACCATTGGTAAGTATATGGGAGCGTTCCATCACTTACAGTTGCAGTCAGCGTGAAGCTCGTTCCAGGAAGCAATGAAACTGAAGACGGAGAAACTGTCACTGAAGGAGAACCTCCTTGTACACTTCCGAATGACACAGAAGGCATTACGTCATTGGGCAGGTAGGCACGGGTACGTATATATTGAACATACATATTACCTCCCATATTTTTCATATTAAAAAGATCTAATGAATGTGAACCAGAAGATGTTATAGTAGTACTTATCAAGTTACTATAACTATATTCAGCATAAGTCCCACTGCTTGTTTCCCACCAACTATAAATATAATTACTGCCTGCCACAGGTTCAGGATTAAAGGTTGCAAGCAAACCGCTTGCACTAAAATCATATAAGCCATATAAATTAGCTCCTGTATATTCATAACCCCCAAGAAATGCATTATCATTACTACTGAAATCTTGTATTAAAAATCCCTGCCCATTATCTGGGCTAGATTGGACTGGAGCATTAAAACTACCATATATCTCCGCTATTGTTTGTTGGGAATTAAAAAGATTAATGGAATTAATTCCAATAGCATAAGGTGCTGAGGAGGGATTTAGAGTGAGCCCATTGTTTATTGTATACGTTTGTCCGCCTCCGACAGTCCATTTGCTTGTATTTAAATTTGTCCCAGCAAAATTATCATAAAAGTTGAACACCTTTGCTCCATCGTCATATTCCGCGTATGTTGAGCATGAACCTGTTGCAGTTGAACCGCAGGGCAGCTGCGGCGCTTCTCCTATTCCTGCCGTTCCTGTTGAAGATAACAAGTTATTTGATGTTGAGGCAAATCCAAGGTAAATGATCGTGTTTGACTCTGCAGGTATTCCATCAGGAAGCTTCACCCATGTTATCAGTTTTCCTGAATTGCTACTCTCAATCCATGCAGGAAGAACACTTACAGTATTTCCGCTTAATGTGTAGTATTCAAAGTTTGCGGAATTGCCGTTGTAGGTAAGGTAAGAGGAGTATGTACTCTCACTTATATTTACCATCTGCTGGAAGGGTGCAGGGGTGTTCGAAGATTGCGAGTTTGTAAGAGTTATTGGAACTGAATAAATTATTCCTGAAGGTGTAATGGTTGTAGTCGGTGCTGTTGTTGTGGTAGAAGTGGTTGAAGTAGAGGTTGTTGATGTTGATGTAGTTGAAGTTGTCGATATCGAAGAAGTTAAAACAGATGTTGTCACATATCCCAACTTCGCCGCCTTTGTATAAAATATTCCTATTTCAGAGACCTGATCAGGCGTGTTGCAGTTCGGAGTGTTGCAGTATTCTGCCCATAATGACCCTGAAAAAGGAGTTCCGATAGGAATGTAGTTTCCAAGAATGCTGTTTAATGGGATTGCCACTATCTGTTTTTCCCCATTGTAGAATGCGCCAGAACCGGTAATGTTCGGACTGCTTGCGTTAAATGCAGTTCCCCTTACAGCGAATATCCTCCATGCGGGCCATTCAAGTCTCGTATCCTGACCTATTGTGACGTTCAGCGTCGGAGAGTTTGTAGACAGTATAGGATTAGCGCAGAAATAACCTGTCTGCGCAGTGCAGAAACTTCCAAGAAGCCCCGAACTGTTGAAAATTCCCATCGCATAAAGAACTCCGATGACAACAGCGATAATCAGTATTGCCCATCCATATGTCATCAGGTACTCCATCGCGCTCTGGAGTTTCTTGTGGGGGACGTTCATATTCAAACCTCTTAATAATAGTGTAAATATTCACTACAAATATTTATAAGGTTTTTTATACCTGCAAGGTTCGGCGTAAATCCCAAAACAGGTTAGGCAATAAAATATAAATGTCATGATTCCAGATATCAAACATCAACAACGGCAGTTATCCTTATTCCCTTTTTCGATTTTTTTATTTCCATATCGTATTTTGATATGCCCTTCACT
>JAJYUR010000017.1 GCA_021792395.1 Microcaldota archaeon | reverse complement strand
CTTACTGTTAACGTGCACAATATGTTACATGTTCTGCGCGTGATTTGCAACCAGGAATATTCCAAGCTTATACACCCTTGGATGATCCATGTTGTTTATATCATAATTCATACTTATATGCTTTTATGATGTCAGCTTTTGCTTAACAACTTTGTTGTCAAATTTTGACTGATTATATGTCAATCGCCCTGCCTTTAAAGGTTGCGAATTTCCAGCCCGTATTATTAATTATTAATATGTTATCTGCAAATATGTATTTATGGGATTCTTCATATCCGAAGTTCTATCTTTCAGGTTCAATGCAGATTGGTGGAAGCTTGAAGGCAGCAGAAGGAACGAGGTATTGGTCGGCTTAAACGCCATAATCGAAAAGTTCTCTGCGCGCGGATCGATTCCAAAGGCCGCAGCATATTCATCTCTGAGACATGATTCGGATTTAATATTTTGGATCATGTCAAAAACGCCAGAAGAGGCACTGGAGTTCAAGGCAGATGTTGAGAGGCAATTAAGCATATACGCAAATTCTGCAGACGGATTTCTTTCAGTATACGAATCAAAAGGAAAAACGAAAAATTCCGATGACAACAAATATTTCGTTGCATACCCGATGAGCAAGGACCCCGAATGGTATCTGCTAGATGAGGGATTGCAGAAGGGCATAATTGCTGAGCATGTGAAGATTGCCATAGGGAGCAAAACGAACAAGGGCATCATATCTTATACTACGAGCTCTTTTGGCATTGACGACAACGAATTTGTAGTTATATATGAACTGCCTTCGATTCCCGAATGGGTCTTGACTACAAGGGAATTGCGTGGGGCGACGGCACGCAAATGGATCAGGAACGAGATGCCGATACTGGTCGGCATAGCAGATGGCTTGAAGAATTTTGTTTAGGTGTTGCAGATGATAAACGTAGGACTGTATTATAAGGTGAAAAAGGGCAGCGAGAAGGAATTTGAGGACAAATTCAACAGCGTAGTGAAGATGCTGAAAGGCTCGGCTTCCGGTATAAGGGACGCAAAACTTTACAGGGAGATAGGCAGCAGCGAATACATGATATATACAGAATGGGAGAACATGGAAGCATTCAAGGGCTTCATACAGAGCAAGGATTTCCACGAAACCACAAGCCAAGGCAGATCAATAATAGAAGGCATGCCAAGGCACAGAGTATTCAGCGAACTACAGATGTAGGTAAGCGCATGATAGGGATAATGCTTATGGCATATGGAACGCCCAATGCTGCAAGCGACATAGAAGCTTATTACACCAGAATCATGAAGGGCAGACGCCCCTCTGAGGAGCAGCTGGGCAGGCTAATCCATAGATATAGTGAAATAGGCATGTCTTCGCTGCTCAACACTACTAAAAAGCAGGCTGATCTTTTAGAAATCAGGCTGAAAGGGATGGGATATGCATGCAAGGTGTATGTAGGCATGAAGTACTCCGAACCGTACATAAAAGACGCGCTGCATGATGCAATGGAAGAAGGTATTGAAAGACTCATATGCGTACCTATTGCACCATTCTACTCTAGGATAGGGACGGAGAGCTATTTCAATATGCTGCATAACAGCATCGATGATCTCAAGCCACACTTTCAGATAAGCGAAGTAAAGTCGTGGAACATCGAAAGAGGGCTGATAGACGCGTGGATTGAACAAATAAATGCGATTGAAATTGAAAAGGACTGCGTCTTTGTATTCAGCGCACATAGCTTGCCGGCAACAGAAGAAGACGACTTAACAGGCTATGTTAAGCAACTATTACTTACTTCCGATTTGATAGCAAAGCATTTCGGCAACAAATGGTGCCTTGCATTCCAGAGTGCTGCGGACATGCCAGGCAGGTGGCTTGGGCCGGATGTGAAAGATACAATGGCGAAACTGATAAATGCAGGCAGAAAAAAACTGGCGATAGTGCCGATAGGTTTCGTATCTGACAACCTTGAAACATCGTATGACATAGGGATTGAATGCAGGAATTTTGGAAGTGCTGCAGGGGCAGAAGTAAAAATTGCAGGTATGCCTAATGCTTCGGAAGGGATAATATCCGCGCTTGCAAACGCAGTGATTGCAAGCATGCGCTAATCGATTCTTGCTGCTTCATCATAAAAAGTGAAGGAACCCGAGCACTACCAGTGCTATCATTATGGCTATGTATATGCGTATGACTATGAATGCGAATTTCGCCCACCCTTTTATCTTTGCACGCTTGACGGGCTTGGTTCCATATTCGAGCAGCTTTTCCTTTTTCACGAATTTGTTCCAATCGTCTTCGGTCTTTATAAAATCGTAATATTTTTTATTTAGTTTTTCCATGATCTTATCACTTCTATATCAAATTCGGAAACACGAGCGATATGCCATAAAGTCCACTCATCAATATAAGCACGCCCATAATGATTATCGATGCGGCGTTCTGCAGCTTCCCATTTACATGAATGCCCATTATCTCCTTGTCATTAACAAGAAGGAGCAGAAACAGCATAGCTGCAGGCATGAATATTGACGCTATAACCTGCACAGTCAGGTTAAGAAAGCCCAGTGGCACGTTTGGTATGAGCACTATTATTGCTGCTATTGACATGCTTGCTATCCCAGGGATATAAAATTTCCTGCCCTTAATAAACGAAAGATTTATGCTCTTTGGCCAGCCAAATGCCTCTCCTACAGCCCAGGAGGTGCTTGCAGTTATGGCTATTGTCGCTATCAGCCCTGCATCTATCAACCCTATCGCAAAAAGTTTCATAGGTAGCGCGCCTATCTTATGAGATATGGTAGTGAGTATGAATGCTATGTTGTAACCAGTGGTTGTAGCGCCTACAGCATGGGCACTGAATACGACAGTGCCAGTCAATATTATTATCGCAATTGCGACTGACGCCATTATGCATGCCCCTATGAATGTGTCGCGCCTTGCAGCCTTTATGTCCTCTGGCACGGTACCTTTATCCACCTCTGAAGACTGCTGGAAGAATAGCATCCAAGGCGCTATTGTCGTGCCGAGGTTTGCCAGCAGCACATATATGAAAAGAGTGGAGAACCCTGATGGGACGTGCCAGTTTCCGAAACTGGATGCCACCAGCAGCCAATTCGGATGCGCAAACAATACAAGCGGTATGAATATAAGGTTGAACGCAGCAACAACCAGGCTTGCCCTCTCCCAGTTGTGGTACCTCAACGTAAGCGTTATGATAAGCACAAATGCTATGCCAATCATCACCGCATATAGCGGTTTTATACCAAAAACGCTCATGCCGAACGTTATGCCTATGAATTCCGTGACAAGTGTAAGTGAATTTGCTATTAATAGGTCTATAAGTGAAAATGCACCCCAGAAGCTTCCATACCTTCGCCAAATCATTTCAGCATGGCCTCTTCTAGTAACGGCAGCAAGGCGTATAGTCATCTCTTGCACAATATATGCTACAGGCACCATCAGGATCATAAAGGGTATAAAGAACCCGATGCCAAAGATTGAACCTGTTTGCGCATATGTTATGACTCCGCCTGCATCGTTGTCTGCAATCATGACCAATATGCCAGGGCCTATTAGGGCCAACATAAGGAGCATCCGCGCCAATCTGCTCTTGCTATGGCGGAGAGAGCCTATCTTCAATCTGTCTATTGCGCGCAAACGTATGTCCTGAGGGAGCTCATCAAGCTTAAGATTTACGTCGACCGGCACTTTTAACGCGCTTGAATCAGTATGGCGCTTTCCATTATCCAACTGTCCTGCATCCATGTTTATGAATTAGAGTGATTTATTATAAACGCTTGGTAGAAAAATTTTACATGCAAAAATACTATCACACCGAAGGCGTAGATAAAGTCAGATAAGAAGGTGAAGACCGCCAGTGCAAATGTCCCGATCTATTTTCGGATTTATTGCAGGATTTCTAAAAGGTGATGAAGGTTTTTTAACTTATAGATTACATTGCGTTTCATTTTTCAAGGCTTTATGCGCAATGGTACTCTTTTAGTATGGCAAGCATATTTTTATTGCCTGCGAAACGGGCTGAGGCTATCGATGCCATCATCTCGATAGTAAATGTTTTTGAACATATTATAAGCCTATTTCCCGAGTGCATCGGACTACCAGTGATGCACACTTTGAAATATTTTGACAGAATGTTAACATAAGCGTCTAGCATGCGGATGCCCTTGGCATTTAGTATGTAATTTATTGCCATTATGCCGTCATCTTTCAGTGCCGCATGGGCGTCTGCTATAAACTGTTCGCCAAAGAACACATCTGGAATATTGTCGTTGACATACGCATCCAAAAGTATTATGCTGTATTTCGATCTTGAGGATTGAACATATGACTCGCCATTGTCTTTTATAAGCATGAAATCGATCGCTTTACCTATGAACGCCTCTGACGCTTTTATTATTTCGCTATCATTTTCCACCACATCTATGCTTATTTCCTTTCCATAGATGCTCCTCAATTGGAATGGCGTAGTCCCGCCGCCCAGGCCTATCAAAAGTATGTGTGGATCCCAGTATAACGAAGGAAGGGGCAGCATATAATCCCAATATCCTCCAGTATATATCGAACCAGAAACCACCCTAGAGAATGTGATGCCGTTGAACATGAGTATCCTTTCATTGCGCTTCTGCAGTATCCTTATTGTAGATGTAGATGATGCTCCATTAGAGTATACTACCTTCCCAAAAAAGAAATCTTTTACCTTACCTGCAATGCCCCTTAACGACATGCTACCACGGAACATCCTTGAGTTTCAGCTTGTGGGCACCTCTATTTGTAAGTACATGAAGAAAGCCAGTAAGCAGCACAAGAAATACGAGCCCGTATGCATCTGGAAGGTGACCCAAAGGTAATGCAAAAAGCAGAGCAAAAACAAAGAAGCCGTATTGGTCCAGTATAGGTATGCTTGCACCTGATTTTACCGACATCCTGCGCTTTATGAAGCTCCCGAAAAGATCGCCTATGTTAGCGCCAATTGTAAGCAATACGGCTACCGCAAGCATATAATGTAGGAAAGGGTATTCAATTATGCCGACTATCAGTCCTGCGGCGATACTTGACGCCGTGCCCTTTATTGTCTTGTGGTTGCCGAAAATCCTCTTCCCTAAGAACATCTTTCCTAAATCCAAAGGCTTGCCTCCGCCAAACAGCACGGGTGCGCCGTTTGCCGCATATGCTGGGAATATGTATATTATGGGAAATATTACTATCGAATATATCAAGTACATTAAATTTGGAAGCATGCTCATCCCTTGCGCTCGGTGGCAAATTTTATCGTCTCTGCTCCCACATGCATCATCTCGTTATCTTGCCTTCTGCAAACTTCTTTGTGCCTCCACCCTTGAAGATTCCACCTTTGATTATGCTGCCAATCTTTTCCTTTACATAATTCAGCGCATCTATGCCTGAATCTTCGCCTGATATGCATACTACGTCCATTTGCATGTTGTATAGGAGCACAACAGAGGATCTGTTCGCTTCCGTTATCGATGTTGCAATTCCCCTCAATTGCCTTTTATCATAATCCAGCTGCTCTATTATGGTGTTGCCCTTTGCGGCAAGCACCTCCGCTTTGGATGAGATGCTCTTTTCGCTGAATTTTTCCAGCTCCTTTTTGTACCTCTTTGACTCTTCCATTATCGCCAACAGGCTCTCTACTGATTTGGCCTGGTCTACCCCAAGTATTGATGACATCCTCTCGAGCTTGGACTGCTGCGCTTTTATGTAGTCAAATGCGGCTGGGCCGGCTACGAATTCAATCCTGTTTATCCCATCGTGAATCTTTGACGCACCCGTAATCTTTATCATGCCTATGCTTGATTCCCTGTTCATAAGATGCAATCCGCCGCACGCTTCCGCATCTATAAGATTGCCTTTTATGTCGTGTATCTCGACTATGCGCAGCTGGCTTGCCGGAACCCCGTGGCCCTGATAGATGGAGAATCCAAATTCTGATTCCGCAAGACTCCTAGGCATCTCTTTCATCTCAACTTTTATCCCGTTGAATATGTATGAATTGGCTTTGTCTTCTATCGCGCGGACTTGTTCTTCGTTTAGCCGCTCATAGTGTGCAACGTCGATGTGCGCTTTTGAAGCGCTCTTCTTTGCGCCCTCCTGCCATGCGTGCTGCCCCAGAATCTCCCTTGCTGCTGCGCTCACGAGATGCGTAGCAGTATGGTGTGCCATTAAGCGCTGCCTCCTCTGGACGTCTATGCTGCAATGCACCTCTGTGCCTGCCTTTATGTGTTTGCCTTTTTCCAGCACATGCACTATTACACCTTCGATGCTTTTGACATCTTCGACTTTGGCATCATCTATCGTGCCATGATCGGCTTCCTGGCCCCCGCTCTCGGCATAGAACGGTGTCTGCGATAGCACTACAAGGTTGTTCTTCGATGCTATGACTTTTGCATACGCTTCTTCAACGAAATTGTAGAACAGCTTCCTTGTTTTTGGAAGTCCATCAGTCTCTATGTCAAGTATTTCGGCATGCTTGCGTTTTTCTACGAAATCGCTCTTTAGGATTTTTGAATAGAAGTCTTCAGGCAGATGGATATCTACGCCTTTTTGCGCAGCCATTGAGGATATCATCTCAGGCGATATGCCATTGCTTTCGTACATTACCTTCATCCTCTCAGAGGTTATTGCTTCACCTTTGTCTATTATTGAACTTACAGTCTTCATCGCTGACCTCTTTGTGTCATCGTACCTGCGCTTTTCTACTTCTATGATTCGCGTGATCTCGTCTATGCTCTCCTCAAGGCCAAAATAGAGGCCTGCAAGGTCTTTCGCATGCATCTCGAAAAGCTTGACTAGGTCTATGTCGATGCCATAGGTGCTTATAAAATCGAACATCCTCCTTAGCAGTACGCGCAGGTTGTAGCCACCGCCTACGTTGCTCGGAAGCGCCCCGTCGTTTATGGCAAAGAGCAATGTCCTTGAGTGATCAGCCATGGCGTATATCGCTTGCGTAGGTTTTATGATGTCAAAATATTCCTTCTTTGTTATGCCTGCTTTTTTTATTATCGCAAGCTCCAATTCCGCAGGATTTGAAACCTCGGTGGCATCAATCGAGCTGAACATGGACGACGCCTTTGCATAAAGCTTGCGGTCGGGTTTTATCCCTGCGCTTTTGAAAGCATACTTCAATTCGTTTCCGAATGCCGCATCGTATGCGGTCTGCGAACCGGACTTAAACCACATGAGTCGTTCGAAGCCCCATCCGACATCCACCACCTTGCTCTTCAGCTCAGATCTCTTGCCGTTGTTGTATTCGAACTGCGTGAACACGCTATTGACAAGCTCCAATCCATTCGAGAAGCTCTCTAGGCATGGTCCAAATTCGGAGAAATCACCCATCGCCCATACATCTTCTATATAGGTCAAATCCTTCTTCTTGACTCCAACTATTTTCGTCAGCAGATTGTAATTCAGCTCTATCGTCCTGTCGCGCCAGTATCCTTCTTTAGGATAGTTGAATGCAAGCTGACCTGCCATCATGAACGAGGTCATATGCCTTCCGGTAACGCCGACGTTCGGTATGTCGTTGAAGCGCAGGCATATCTGCGGAACTATGATGGGGTTCGCATTGTATTCGAAGCTCATCTTCCCGTTTTCTATGCGCTGGAAATCCTGTATGCTCGCTATAGTAAAATACAGATCCTGGCGCCACCTGCTCACTACCGGATATTTAGGTATTTCCGTGTGCCCTTCCTTCTTGAAGAAATCTGAAAACCTTTTCCAAAATTCAACATACTTGATGCTTTCGCTTGGCTTGTCCTTTATGAAAGAATATGGTTCGTGCTCTGAATCTCCGCACAGCTCCCGTTTGGAGTCCGACGTCCAGAAATGCTTGCCGCATGCGCTGCACTGCTTGCGGATGAATCCCTCATCCTCGAAAAGCTTGACTGAATAATATTCACCGCTTTTGGCAGAAAATTCCTTTCTCAATTCTTCCTTGCTCAACATGCGAACACCTTATAATTTCGTTTGGGGCCACCATTTTTTGCATTCCTTGCCGAAAAATACGCAGTAATTGCACTTCCATTTCTCTTCGAAAGGCACAGGAAGCGCGTCCCTGTCCCCATTCCAGTATTTCATGGAAAATGCAAGCATCTGGTCGATCTCTTCTTGCGAATATTCAAATTTATAAAGTTTTATCTCCTTTCCGGTGAACTGATTTATGTACCTTATGCACATGGTGTTGCTGAGTTTATTTATCCCGGAAAATTCGTTGAAGAATTCTTTTGCAACTGCATCCAGGGACTGAAGCCCTGATTCTATGCCTAGCGCGTCAAGCTGCCTTTTAAATTCGTCGGTCATGGCAAGCCGATTTATGCCGTATATCCTGCTGAAATTCTGGTATGTGTAGAGCTTGTCCTTTATGTCGCCTACAAGCTTGTGGTATAGCAGGACTTGCACCTTGTGGGAGAGCATCTGTGGTTCTGAAGGCAGATTGTCATTGGCTTTTGTCTTGTCTTCATATATGGTGACCATGCCGTCCTTTGCGCTTAATTCATCTATCTTGCCGACAATCTTATAGCCGTTCACCGACCCGTATACCTGTATCTCGCGCGCCCTTCCATTGTTCGGGAGCTGCTTCAGCGCCATATAACTTGTATACAGAGATTTGTATACCGAATCAGAGTAGCTTTTTGGTTGAAGCAATATAGGTACATTGACCTCCTGCTCCATCACTTCGTGCATCATCCTGCCCTTCCTTATCTCTGCGGTTATCTTAGGGCCTTTTGTATAGTTAAGCTCCATCTGTCTCTCGCACCAGTATTGTGCGGCTACGTCGGTCGCCCTTATACTGGTTTTATGCAATCTCTCCAATGCGTTCAATAATATCAGCCCGCCTACTTGTCTTCACAGCAAATGCTCAGCGATCATCTCAGTCATCACAGATACTTTTTTCATGCAATATCTATTAATCCTTTCCATTGCTGCACTTGACGCAGAGCATGCCCATGCAGAAAGGCTTAAAAACATAGAAACCGCTATACTCTTATGACAGGAATGCAGGTCTTCGGTGACAACAATAATCCATTGCAGGGAACGGCAGATGCCAACACGGACAAGCCACAAGGAGACATTGGGATTGCAGGACCTTTGGCTTTTTGGATAATAATGCTACTGGCAGGGCTTGCGCTTCTCATCCTTTTTCCAAATGGCATTGCATACGCAGCAGGGAGCACGAGCCTTATGCTGTATAATATAGGCTCGTACATAATCTACATGCCAGGCGCGATAATATTCCCATTGATCGTTGCATTGTGGATAGGCATGCGCACAGGCGTAAATACGCAGAGCATAAAGAAGGCTATAGACGTTGGCGTTATAAATGCAGTTTATACGAGCGTGATATATGTTATAAGCATATTCATAATATACCTGATAGCGATATATTCATCGGTGGAATTGCTTAAGGCCCTTCCGACCGACACATTTGTAGTATACCTTGTAATTGTACCTGTGGCCACATTGCTCATACTGACGCCATTGATAGGGCTGCTTAGGAGGGCTAGGAGCCAGGCTTAGGTATAGGAAGCGAAATGCATTGCAAAAGTTCCTATTTAGGTTTTATTGCGCTGACTATCTTTATTATGTCGTTGCTCTGCAGTACATAGTCCTTGGCCAGCCGCCTCTTGGTTATCGCGTCTACCGCGTACAGCATATTCTTTGCTATGTCCGTATGTATCATCCTCGCCAGGTCCATCGCAGTTGATCCTTTTTTTATCAGTATAGCATCGGGCAGTATGTTTCCAAAGTGGTCCGTATATTTGTTTTCATCTTCTACAGGATATACCACTATGTTCCCGAGCATGCTGAATGCCGCGTAATCTACCGCTTCCTGCACATTGGTGCCTTTCGAAGAGATGAAAGACCCCATGTAGGACAAGGCGGCTTTTTGCTGCGCATCTATAGCCCCATCCAATATCCTGAAGCTCCTTGCACCAGGAGAATAGGTTATAATGCCCTTTTGCGCTGCTTTCCTCAGCGCCAATTCGACAGCTGCAGAGGTAGGGATTATTTTGCCGGTGTATTTTTTACCCAGCGCTTCGAGGTTCTTGTCAGCGTTAGGCGCGTCGCTCTTGTTTGCCACAACCAGCAAAGGCTTTGCTTTTTCTATTATGGCCGACGAAAATGCTGTTATTTCTGCGTCGCGCCAATTTATTCTGGTTTTTGGGAGGGAAAGCATGCCTATCACATCTTCAACAATCGACATGTCCACGTGTATGCCGTTGAATATGTCTGCCAGCACAGCCATGCTGTCTTCGCGCTTATACATCGCAGGCATGTGCTTCTTCAATATCCCAAAAAGCCATTTTGCCATCTCGCGCTTTACCATCGCAATGTCTTCGCTAGGATCGCAATCCTCGCATGGATTACCTGACTTATCCGTCTTCCCGCTTATGTCTACGACTACAAGCAAGGCATCTGCCGCAACTGCATCATTGAGGAACTGGTTGCCCATGCCCTTCCCCGAACTTGCATCGTCAACCAGCCCGGCAACGTCTACAACATTTATCGGTATGTGCCTTATCCCGTCTGTGCACGTTGAATTCCTTGGATTGCATTTAATGCCTATGCGCTTCTCTGCACACTCCATATTGGCGTATGCGACACCCAGATTAGGGTCTATTGTTGTGAATGGATAGTTGGCTATGCCTACCTCGTTCATAGTCATGGCTGAGAAAAGCGTGCTCTTGCCTTTGTTCGGCGCACCTATCAGACCTATAAGCATTTTGTCACTTGAAAAGCCTTATCCTTATAATTTTTTTGCCCCTGAGCTCCCTAAGGAAATAGTATATTATCATAAGAGACATTATTATTCCTGTGCCTATCACGAGCGCCTCCTTTGGCATGCCTATGAGGAATGCAAGGATTGCAACTATCGCAATTACGGGCAGGGCGGGATAGAACGGTATATGCATGGCCTCTTTTTTTATCCTCTTGAAATGTATCACTGCAAAGCTGCCCATAAGATATGAGAATAGAAGCCCGAAGTTGCTTATTGCCGCAATTACGTATATGTTACCTGAAAATAGCATCACCACGCCGATTATCGAGGATATAATTACGCCGTTCACAGCTACATCCTTTTTCTTATCGTATTTGCGGAATATCTTTGGAAGGAGCTTGTTGTCGCTTATCTGGTAAAGTATTCTTGATGAGCTCAATATCATAGCTAGGGTTGCAGAGGTAGTCGCTATCAGTGCGCCTATGTCGACTACAATGAATAAGAGCACCGGTGCGTGCGCAAACTTTAGGGCGAATGATAACGGATCTGCTGATATTGTATATGCGCTGGCAGGGGCAAGAAACATGAGTGCCAATGCTACAAATACGTATACTATTATGCTTATAATAACAGCAGATATTATGGCTTTTGACGCACCCTTCGCCTTGCCTTCCACGCTAGATGTTATTGTAGATATAGATTGGAATCCGGAATATGCGAAGAATATTGCCACGCTTGCGGCAAATATTGCAGCTATGCTTGATTGATCTTTTAGGATTGAGAAATGTCCTGACACAGAGTAGTGCCCTAATGTCACTATACCCAACGCAAAGGCTATGAATATGCCCAGTATAGAGAGCTTTAGCATGACGAGCCAGAAATCTGCTTTCGCGGCTTTCTTGACCCCAATTATATTCACAAGGGTGAGCACGAATATGAGCATTATGGCAAACAATATCGAAAACTGCGACAGCGGAAGGCCGAGCATGCTCGCCATGTATGACCCGAATCCAAGCGCTATCGCCGATATCGCAGTGGCGAAACTGAAGTATGCGAGTATGCCGGTTATGAATCCTAGCTCGCTGCCGAATGCTTCGTAAACATATGAATACGCTGCGCCTTTGGCATTAGGCATTATGAACCCCAATGCACCGAATTCAAATGCTATGAGCAATGCGACTATGCCGACCAAAAGGAAGGCTATCAGCGCATCTGGTCCGGCGATTGCAATAGCTGTACCGCTAAGCACGAATATACCTGCGCCTATAATGGCGCCAAGACCCACAGCAGTAGCAACCTTTACGCTTATGCCTTTGCCTTCAACCAAACAATCCCCAAGATTATAATAGATAAGATAAGCATTACAATTATAAATCTGATTCGGCAAATAGGATGCATGCAGGGATAGCAAAGCCTGGCCAAATGCGACAGGTTCAGGGCCTGTTCCCGTAGAGGGTTCGAGAGTTCAAATCTCTCTCCCTGCA
>JAJYUR010000016.1 GCA_021792395.1 Microcaldota archaeon | reverse complement strand
TAAATAATGTTGGTGTCTTTATGGCAGCATGAGCTCTTATAGGCTCAGTATTCGAAGGTTTTTTGCTTTGTGAAAATACTAATCTTAGAACCTATAATCTAAACTGCATAAAATGCCATAATGCTTGTGATATCGCGTGTTTTGCGCGATTGATAAAGAGGAGAAGAGCTTGCTTAAATTTTTTAAACCATCTAGGGGATGGCTTGGCTATAGCAGCGATGAAGGCCGTGGCAAGCTGCGATAAGCCCGGGGTAGCCGCAAGTCAGGCTTTGAACCCGGGATTGCCGAATTGTGCATGCAAATGCACGCATACGCGGGGAATTGAAATATCTTAGTACCCGCAGGAAAAGAAAGCGAAAGCGATGCGGCGAGTAATGCGAATGAAAGCCGCAAAGGGCATACTGAATCCTGCCTTGCAAAAGGTCTGGAGATGTGGTGCAGTGCTGATCCAAAACATGAGCCGAATGCATTGGAAAGTGCAGTCATAGAGAGTGACAGCCTCGTAGGTTAAGTGTAATGGACTTGCTGCAATAGAGTAATTCCGCCTTAGTACGCGGAGTGAATACGGGGGCATTAAACCCTAACCCTAAATATTGGCTATAGACCGATAGCGAACAAGTAGCGCGAGTGAAAGCTGAAAAGAACCCACACATGTGGGATTGAAATAGATCTGAAACTAGATGGTGACGTGAAGGTAGGGCATGAAAGGAATGAGAGGTACCGAAGCTATGCTCGGAAGGGCTATGCGAGGTGCAAGGATCAGTGTTCTATCATTCTTCTTGAAGCAAGAGCCAGGGAGTGTATAGGCGTGGCGAGTCGAAAGGCGCAGCGAAAGCGAGAGCACGCAGCATGCGAGGTGCAAGGTATGAAAATGCCCAAGCCACACTTATACGACCCGAAGCCATTGTGAACTACGCGCGCCCAAGACGAAGCTAGGTTAACGCCTGGTGGAGGTCTGCAACCTGTCATGGCATGTCCTGTTGGGTGAGGTGCGGGTAGCGGCGATATACCTATCGAACATGGCAATAGCGGGTCCCTTCTGAAGTATCTTTAGGATAGCTCAGGGCGAGCTTGCATATGCGGTAGAGCGACCGATCAAGAGGCATGGGTTCGAAAGGACTCACCTCTTTGTCAAACTCCGAATGCATGTGCTGCGTAGACCCCTGGAGTCGGCGATGTTGGGTAAGCTAGCATCGCGAGACTGCAAAGATAGTGACTGAGGTTAAGGTCCCCAAATCATAGTTGAGTGTAACAAAAGCAGGAAGTGCCATAGACATCTGGGAGGTAGGCTCAGAAGCAGCCATCCTTTAAAAAACGCGTAATAGCGTACCAGTTGAGGCATTTCTTTCTGAAAATATACGGGGCTAAACTATGTACCGAGACCTCAGCGTACGATAAGTACGGGTAAGAAGGCGTATGGCACGGCAAGAAGTATGTTCGAAAGGACATATGGACCGTGTCGTAGTGAAAATCCTGGTGTTAGTAACAGCATATATAGGTAAGAATCCTATACACCGTAAGCACACGGGTTTCTTCGCAACGCTCGTCAGCGGAGAGTTAGGCGATCCTAAGATGCAGGCCAATCACCATGCATCAAAAGGGAAGCTGGTTAATATTCCAGCCCCTAATAGGTAGGAGCGGCAACGCAAGGTAGATTTCTGACGCTTGGGGATATGTCCGCAAGAAAGTGCAAAGGGCTGTGGAGTCTCGTTATGAGGAGAAGCAGCTAAATGAACTGTTGGACTGATTTCCTGAGCCCGTGAAAAGGGAATCTGCAACGATCCTATTAGACCGTACCTAGAACTAGTACAAGTGTTGCTGGCTTAAAAGGCCAAGGTGTGTCGGAATAACCCAGGTTAGGGAATTCGGCAAAATAGTGGCGTAAGTTTTCAACAAGCCATGTCTGCGCCTAGTAAGCGCAGATAGCATTGACAAGGGAACAACGACTGTTTATCTAAAACACAACTCACCGCAAAGCCGAAAGGCTTAGTACAGTGGGTGACGCCTGCTCACCGCCAGTACGTGAACACCCTTTTCAAGGGGGATAAGCGCTGGCAAAGAGCGGGAGTAACTCTGACTCTCTTGAGGTAGCGTAATACCTCGTCACTTAATAGGTGACTTGCATGAATGGCGTAACGATTGTTCCACTGTCCCAACCTGGGATCCGGTGAACTCACTGCGCGGTGAATATGCCGCGATCCTCCAGTGGGAAATGAAGACTCTATGAAGCTTGACTATAGCCTGTAGTTGTTGTCTGGTTGGTTATGCATAGCGTAAGTGGGAGCGTCGATGTCTGGGCTTTGGCCCAGGCGGAGCGACAATGTAACACCACTCATAACTTGCCATACAGCTAACCTGAAAGGGGACAGCTGCAGGTGGATAGTTAGACTGGACGGTTACTTTCGATAAGGAAACGAAAGCGACCAATGCTCTGCTTAGGTGGGTTGGGAACCCACCGTTAAGCGTAAAGGCAAATGCAGGGCTGACTGTATGTCGAAAAGCGTGGCATGCAGGCTGGAAACAGGGGCTTAACGAACGTTGGTAGCTCTTTTAATGGGGCTCCAAGCTGTCAAACAAGTTACTCTAGAGGTAACCGATTCGTCGCCGGTGAGAGTCCACATCGACCTGGCGCATTGATACATCGATATGGGCTTAGGTTATCCTGGTGGTGTATAAGCCGCCAAGGGTTGGGCTGTACGCCCATTAAAAACCTACATGAGCTGCGTTCAGTACGTCGCGAGACAGTACGGTAGTATCTACTGGAGGTGTTAATGCCAGAGGGTAAGACCCCTTTAATACGAGAGGAACGAGGGGTCGGAGCCACTAGTGTACCGGTTGTGCACGCATTGCCGGGTAGCCACGCTCCATAAGGATAAGTCCTGAAAGCATCTAAGGACGAAGCCAAGCCCGAAACGAGGCATTAGGGCGGTCGCAATAGACGACTTTGATAGGACGGGTGCATAAACAGAGAGCTTCGGCGATCTGTGAACATTCCGTTACTAAAGCCTGACATAAGCAAGCTTTTCTCCGTTGTTTTTTTGAATTTCTGAAGCATTAGCGTGAGCTATGCATATTTGCCAGCATATGTCAACTCTGTGCAAAGGTGCCAGAACAATTAATCAAGCTTACAAAATGCATAAATATCTTAGTTATACTACTCACATCATGGCAGGCACAAGCAAAATCAAGAATGGATACGGCAGTTCGGTAGCCTCAAAAAGCAAGACGCTAGATATGCTGGCCATAATAAAAGAGCTCAAGTGGGACGCACCTGCAGAATTATCTAACTGCGATGATTTTAAATCGTTCAACGATGCTCCTTCCGGCGCGCCAGCGTTCAACAAAATGTCATTACTCGAGTTAGTAAAGACGTCATTGAATGCTGCTGATGCCGAGATACGGGATTCTGCGATTGACGCTGCGCGGTTGCTGGCCGAACGAGACGATTCAGGCGACGAAGCAAAAAGCTACCAAAAGAACCTGCCAATGATAAATTTACTGAAGGATTATTCCGATGAGCTGTTAAGCATGAATGAGCATGATGCGTTCGGCAATGGCATTGTGCTATCGTCATTTTTCGGCTTTGAAAACATTGATTCCAAACACGAGTTAAAGATACTAAAACATATAACGGATATGGATTCAAAGGTAAAATATTCTGCATATGCATACTTTTTCAGCCACAAGCACAGCATATTCTACCAAAAAGCGCTGGCAGAACTGCCTCATGAAAACAATGAGATAAAATATCTATTCATAGAATTGTTTTCATCGGATGCCAATCCAAATAAAGACGAGATTCTGCAAGCTGCGCAGTTAATCAGCGACGAGTCAGCATACATCTCAAAGGCAGCTATGGAGGCGTTTTACCTCAAAATAGGGCATGAAGCAGAAGCGGGAGCATTCGAGCACAGCATATACAAAGAGCTGTCGTATGAAGTGGCGTCTAAAGTGCTTAGTGCGGTAGAAAAAGAGAAATTTTCAGATACTGAAGCCGATGCCGCAATAAAGCTGATGTCACTATTCATAGGATTTTGCAGCCCTTTAGAAATGAAGGATGCCATAAAAAGGTGCATGGATTCCATATATATGAAGGAGAATGCATCAGCAGGCCCAATCCCATATCCTAGGTTCGCCTTTGGCGCTTCGGCAATGCAGATAGTTTTGGATTTTCATCCCCTATTCGAAGTCAGCAATAATGAATATAGAGATTTTAAGAACTTTCTATCCGACTTCGAGCATTACAAATCATTTGAGATCCTCTATTCAAACAAACTGCTTAACAAGCATCTAAGCATATTGGACATATATTCAAACTACAAAAATTTCAACTGGAAGACATGGACCTCGGAAGAAAAAAGCAAAGCCCTGGAATTAGGCGACACATTGGCATTCGAAGATGCCCAAAAGGATGCATTTTACCGTCTGGTATTCCGGGTAGGGTCTGCATATCTGGACAAATAATATAAATTGGACTATACAATTAATGTTGGCGATGTTGGTAATGATGCAAACCGATGCTATAAAAGAATTGGCTGGCGTAAAAAATAAGCTGGAATCTGCGTTAATAAAAGAGGCATCATCAAAGATTGAGATAAATACGCTGGTGCGTAAATTTTCGAAATCGGGGCAAAGCCGCGAAATAATACTCATGCTGGATCCGGCGCATGTGATAAACCGGAACCACATACTGGCAGCGTATTCCAACGCAGTATTCTCCTTTCATGATAACGAAAACATATCGAAAAACATAGGGATAGAGACCATGCTGTTCATGTCTTTTACAAAGCAGATAAAGGATGCCATAGCCATATCGGGTGCAAAGGACAATTCGCATTTCATTTTATTCTGCAGCAGCACGCCTGCACTGAAAAAAGCGCAGAGATATGTAAGAATAAAAAAGGAGTTCTACCCCAGCAAGAAAGAGCAGGCGCATGCTGCCAAGCAGTTGGGGCTCAAATCTTATTCAGCAGGTTCGCTGCTCTATAAGATGGCATCGCTCAAGCTCTCTGACTGAGGATAATTACCATTCAGCGTCTCATGTATCCTCTCAGCCTTTCTCTTTCCTATCTTATCGACTTCCATCAGTTCATCAATGCTCGAATTCGCTATGCTTTTTATGCTGCCAAAATGTTTCAAGAGGTTCATTGCAAGCTTGGGGCCGACCCCAGGCAGGTTGCCTACAACATACTCCTGATAGTCCTTTAATCCATAAAGCCTTCTTCCTCCCTTAAGTGAGGGCGTGCTATCATTGCCTGACTGCTCCTGTTTTGCGATCACATACATAATATCTGCGCTCTCATCTTCATCTGATGAGAATAAGAACGGAATGCCATACCTTAGGTATACGGATGCTATGGCGCCCACTATCGCCCTGCTTTCAAGCCTTCTCTCAACATCCCTTCCCTCTATCAGCAGCAGCGGCATTTCATATGATTCCCTGAGCCTGTTTACCTGCTCAAAGAGCCTTCCGTTTATCACGGAATTATCAAAGTCTGATAAAGATTTCCTTTCTATGCATACCCGTTTGGAAAGTATATAGTCTCCGACGTCTGCATTAAGCATGCTTATGACAAATCCTCGCGCCTCCAGCGCTTCGATGAGCTTTATGTTTTTCTCCCGCGAATCAACTATTATGCTCAAGCCGTCCATCTAATTTGCCTTATTGAAGCTTATGCCTGTTATCGCTACCGGCATCTCACCATTGGAGCCATAATTACCAACTAAAAATAATGGATTTCCTATCGGCCCAGATACAAATTTAACCGGTATTGTATAAGCCTGCATATGCGGCGTAACGTTGAACGATGCTATCTTAAGATAGCTGTTGCTTGATGTAAGCGTATATACTGATATGTTCTGGACTGAATGGCTCAACGACATGGCTGTTATGTTGATATCCGTGTTTATGTATTGGCGCACCGGCGAATTTATTGCTGCAGTGACATTAGTTCCGTTAGGATAAGGTGCATATACCAGAATCCTTGGAGGTTCTGAAGCGCTCAAATAAAATGGCACCCATATCGATTGGTCCGTGCCATTTATCGGATACGTTGTTTCAGCCCATTCCGGGAGGAAAGGATACCCGACATAACTATTGTAAATCCTGCTTTGTATGGCGCTCTTGGTCGCGTATGCAATCGTGCTGTTTCCGGAATATATTGGGCTGCCGAATGTGTCTCCTAAATAGTGTTCAAGTTCTGGCAGCACAGTGCCGTTATATGCACTTGTATCTAGCGTAATGAAGTCTGTATTATAGTTGAACAGGCTCATTATGGTCTCATTAGTGTAATTCTCGATGATCGGGGAGGGATAACTAGGGCTGCCTGTGGTCTGCAGGTTTGATGCCTGGACAATAAGTGGTATATTCTCCATGGATATTATCTCAGTTTCATTGCTCCTTGTGATATATCCCTCAACTATGGGTTTATGCGATAGCACGGTATCGTAAGTTGCCAGCCCGGGGTATAATGCAGGATAAACGCTATTGGGGTTTGGCAACGCTGGCAATGCTAATATAGAAAAATTGCCAGATATCTTGCCTATATCTGCATAAAATTGTGATGCGTGCACATGTGTGGATATCAAAGGAAGGAAGGCCTTGTTCAGAGGCATGCCTACGCTGCCTATGAGGAATATGAATGACAGTATTGCAACCGCTGCAATCCTTTTCGTCCTATCCGATTTCAACTGCTTCAATTCGTATAAGTGCATTATGCCATATGCTGCAAGCAGGCCTACGAACATCATTGCAATCATGTCGAACCTTCCAGGTTCTCTAAATACGTTGAACCCAGGCAGCGCATGATAAAGCACATATATTCCAGGTATGCTTGTAATAGTTGCGCCAATCTTGAGATACGGGCCCATTGCAAGCCATACAAAGAATATTGCGGCAAACGCGAACGCTATCGCAGCCCTATTCCTCCTTTCCTTGTATAATCCATATAAGGCGAGTATGAGCGCCGCATAGCCTACGAAGGCTACCTGCTCCGTGGGGTCCGTTTCGTATATGCCATACATGAAATTTGCATTGCCATTATTGAAAATCCCGTTGTAATAGCTGGGCACGAAAAATGACAGTATGTTGTCGCTCCATAACGATGATTGGGAGAGCGTATACTGGTTAACCGTAGAAGACTGTGACGGATTTGCTACAACGTGCAATATGGGTATGAAACCCCATGAGCCTAAGGCGAATGCGACGATGAGCGCAAAAACGGAATACTTTACGAATTTCCTGCTTATGACTAATGCCCTCCTTTCCTTTATCACAAGATAATAAACTATCGCCATCAGTATTACAACTATGATCATAATGCCTTCTTCTATGCCTCCCATGAAGCTTGCGAATACAAATGACAAGCCAAGCCAAAAGGAGCTGCGCATCCTATGTGCATTGCCTTCATCCATCATGGTAAGCAGGAAGTAAAGCGACAGCGGCACGAAGCCTATTGCCATCCATTGTATATGCGCATATGATTGGGCAACGTGCGCTGCGCTGAATGAGAAAACAAGACCGGCAAAGAATGCGGCGTAGCTGTTTTTTATCAGATATTTTGCTAGCACGTACATGCCTATTCCGGATATGGCAAAGCCAAAGAAAAACATAAGGTCATATGCAAATGGTATGCTTATCGACTGGAAAGGCGCAGAAAGGATTGCAAGCAGAGGGGAGAACGTTTCATATACGAGGTTAGCGCCGATAGGATAATAAAGCAGGCTGGTATGCCACAAGCTTGTATGCAAAACGAACGTAGAATAGCTGACCCACCATATCCCCCATAAGCTTTGATAGGTATCGCCCCCGCTTCCAGGGACTGTGGAATTCATATGCAATGTTATAGGATAAAATATGACCATTGCGAGTATCAGGTACACGATGAAATAATACACATAGTCGGTTTTGGCATAGTGCAGAAGCCTGTTTCCCAACATTTTACTTTCTCCATCCATGTGAACCACAATGATTAAGCATATAAAAGTAAAGGATTTATAATGCTAATGCGATAAGAATTGAATATTAAGTGAAGTTATTTTATATAAATCTTGCGTGTTTGTAATGAGAAAGGCTTACTCTGATTTTACCATAATAATACCCACATTAAACGAGTACAAGAATATACAGTTGATAACATCAAAGTTGCTCAGGATGTATCCTGGTGTGTCTATAATCGTTTCAGACGACGGTTCAACGGACGGCACGCGGGAAGCGGTAAATGAGATAAGTAAAAAAAACAGAAGGATAAGGCTCTTAGACAGGGAAGCTAAAAGAGTCCACGGGCTTTCAGCCAGCGTCCTAGATGCCGTATTGATGGTCAAGACAAAGTATCTCATTGTTATGGATGCCGACATGCAGCATCCTCCTGATAAAGTATCGGAGATGATGAAATATCTGAAGAGCTATGATCTGGTGGTCGGAGTAAGAATCCATGTAAAGAACTGGGGAATCTATCGCAAAACGGTTTCAAAATCCATAGCCTATTTTTCATACGCCATCCTGACAATCCGGGGCAAAAGGACATGCAATGATATAATGTCAGGTTTCTTCGGCATACAAACGAGGTTCTTTCAACTCATAATACGGAAGAGGCGCACCGCCTTCATAGGCAGAAGCTATAAGGTGCTATTGGACCTGTTGAAACTTCTGGACAGAAACGTTAAAATAAAAGAGGTATATTACTCATCATTCAATCCCAGGCGCTATGGCAAATCAAAAGCCAATGTTGGGAATTTCATCGACATAATAAAATCAAGCTTCAAGTAGATCATATGCAATCGATAGAGAATCAGAATGTAGAGGAATCGGCATCCGAGATAGGACTGCGCACTGCTAAGGTGGCAAGCTACATTCTCGTGAGCAAAGTCATTTCACTAATAATGCTTGCACTCTCATTCATAGCTGTCGCAAGGATTTTAGGCCCTGAGGTATACGGAATATACGTGCTGGCTACCGCTACCGTGGGCATATTCGGAGCGGTAGGAAATTTCGGCATAGCTACTGCTATAAACAAATTCAGCGCGGAATACAAGGCTAAGAACAGCAATGCTGAACTAAGCCACCTTCTCTCAAACGGCCTGTTCATGCTTGCCGTCATAAGCATCTTCCTGGCGTCTCTGCTTGCCCTATTCAGCGTGCCGATAGCTGCGTATGTGATGCACAGCGCGTCATTGGCATATGTGCTGCAGGCGATAGCCCTATCAATAATATTCTCGATGCTCTTCGGCGCATTGTATGGTGCACTTATAGGCATGGGGAAAGGAAGCCATGCGTCCCTAATGGTAATATTGCAATCATTGGTCCAATCGTCTGTAAGCGTAGTCTTGGCATACATGGGATATGGCGCGTTGGCTCCGATATTGGGCCTGGTGCTGGGCATGTTTACGGGCTTCATCACTGGGATTGTTTTGGTATACAATACAAACAAGGTCAAGATAGTACTCCCGTCTATAAAGAAGATGAAGCCCATAATGAAATTTTCATTACCTATAGCGGTTTCAAACATATTCAATGTCATAGTGGGAAACCTTGGCCCTATAATACTGAGCATGTTCGCCACCACACTGGTACTTGGAAATTTCGGCGTAGCCTCAAAGGTCAACTATCTTTTTGACATCATAATAGGTACCATAGGGATCTCACTGCTTCCTACCTTCTCGAGTTCGTTGGCGAATAAGAAGACCAAAAGCAGGACAGGTGAGTTCTACAGCTACTCCCTGTATGTGGCATTCCTATTTGTCGCCCCGCTTGTTTTCATCGTGGCATTCCTATCCAAGCCATTTTCGTATGTTGCATTCAGCAGCATTTATACCCTGGCCCCAATATACATCATGATAATGAGCATCGGTGTCCTGATAGGCATGGCCGGCAACTATGCCGTCCCTCTTCTATTGAGTGCAAACAAGGTAAAGACGGTGGTAAAATACAACATAATAATCGCACTCGCAGGCATCGCACTGATGCCTGTCCTTATACCTGCATTAAAAGGCACGGGCCTGGTGCTGCTACTATTCATAATAAATCCGGTGCTATACGACATATTCTTCATATATGAAGTCAGGAAATCATTCAATGTAAAAATCGACATCAGGAAAATAGGCAGGGTGATTGCGGCCAACTTCATAGGCATTGCATTTGTATACCCTTTAGTCATACTGCTGGGCGGAAATTACATACCATTGATAATAGGTGCAGTGGTGGTGATGGTTCTGATATATCCTCCGATGCTTGCTCTGCTAAAAGGCGTTGAAAAGCACGACATAGAGACTATAAGGGGGGTAGTCGGAGAAATCCCGATTGTAGGGAGCATCGTATCGCTGCTGCTTGACTACTCCCTGCATTTCGTCGGTTAATGCCTTTTTCCCATAGACGCTTCAATAAATGCCAGGAACAATGGTGCAGGCTTCTCCAGCCTGGATTTCAATTCAGGATGCGCCTGGGTCCCTATCCCAAACTGGTCCTTCCATTCAACCATCTCTATAATGTTCCCATCCAGTGTCCTAGCGCTTATAACCAAACCATCCCTCTCCAGTTTATGTGCGTAACGGTTGTTGAACTCATATCTGTGCCTATGTCGCTCGCTTATTATTCCGCTTTTATATGCTTGATACGCATAAGTGCCATTCCTTATCCTCGCCTTCCAAGCCCCTAGCCTCATTGTCCCTCCTTTTGATTTTATGTCCTTTTGGCTCCCCATCAAGTCTATCACCTTGTCCTTGGCAGACGGGTCGAATTCCCCCGAGTTCGCGCCTTTTATGTTGCTTACATTCCTTGCAAACTCTATCGACATAAGCTGCATGCCGAGGCAAAGGCCCAAATAGGGTATTTTGTTTTCTCTTGCGAATTCGATTGCCTTTATCATGCCTTCGATGCCCCTGCTTCCAAATCCTCCTGGAACAAGTATGCCGTCTGACCCGCCAAGGATCTCCTTGATTTTATTTTCTGTTACGCCCTCTAATCTTTCGGACTCTATCCAGTTTAAGTCGAGATTGACCGCTTCTGCGCCTGCAGAATGTATTAACGCCTCCTTCACGCTCGCATATGAATCCTTAAGCGTTATGTACTTCCCGACAATGCTTATCCTCACGGTTTTTTTGTGCTTTGCAGAAATGCTTTGCGCATAATCTTTCCATTTAGACAATTCGGCATTATCTATTTTTGTTCCTACAATATCCAATTCTTCAAGCATCATCCTGTCAAACCCCTGGTCTATCAGCGACACAGGTACATCATATATGCTCTTAAGGTCCGGATTGTCTATTATGTGCTTTTCATCCAGGTTAGAAAAGAGGGCAATCTTCTCCTTTGCAGATTTGTCTAGCGCCCTATCTGATCTGCACACTATGAAGTCAGCCTGTATGCCGCTCTCCATAAGCTCTCTTATTGCTAATTGGGTTGGTTTTGTCTTCTGCTCGCCTACTACCTGCAGCTCGGGAACATATGCTACATTCACGAATACTACCTTTTCCTTAAGCGCAAGCTGCCTCATAGCTTCTATAAAATAACTGTTTTCTATATCGCCTACTGTGCCCCCTACCTCTATAACCATTATGTCAAGCTTTTTATCCCTGGCTATTGCCTTGACCTTGTTGAGTATGAAATCGGTCATCTGAGGTATTATCTGAACGTCCCTACCTAGGAATTCTCCCTTCCTCTCCCTGGATATTATTTCGCTGAAAAGCTTGCCTCCCGTAATGGAAAGGCTCGAGTCTAAATCCCTGTTTATGAAACGCTCATAATTGCCGAAATCCATATCAACTTCTCCCTTATCATCAAGCACGAATACTTCGCCGTGCCTGAACGGGTTCATCGTTCCACAATCGTAATTAAGATACCCGTCGAACTTCATGGGAAGCGACTTTAATCCATGCATGATCATGATCTTTGTTATGGACGAGGATACTATGCCTTTACCGAGGCCGCTCATTAAGGATCCGAGAACAACTATATATTTTGTTGGCATATAATTATAATTGCATTAAGTTAAAAAACCTTGCTGTGGTTTTTCATAGCGGCGAGTAAGTGCGGGCATTCATATCCATAGACGTACCTGAACAGATTAAACGCGGAATAGCTGCACATACCGTTCAGATGAAAAGCAGGTGCATCCACACCATTGCAACGGAAAACCTACATATATCCCTGCTTTTCATGGGCGACATCAATAATATCCAGCTCAAGGCTGCAGAAGATACCATATGTGCAATAAGAGTTCAGAGCTTCTACATATCATTCGGAGAAGTGAAATTTTTTGATGAGGAAAACCCA